>JAPLKR010000045.1 GCA_026387965.1 Fusobacteriota bacterium
CAAATCAATTGAAATTATTTTAGCCATATCTACTCCTCATCATTTACTAATAATTTTTGATATGCTAGCCTCATACCATCAGCTTGATCTACTTTGCCACAATAGTGAAATTTATGTTTCACTATCCATTTTTGCATTACCGTGTTTCCTGGATGGGTATCAATTCTCACATCAGTCAATTTCCAATAACCCGCTTGCTTTTCAAGATTTTCTAATAGTTTTGACGCAACACCTGCATTTTTGTAGTGATCAAGTACCGCAATTCTGTGAATGGCGCAATAGTTGTTACATTCAATCCAACTACCTTCATAAATTTCTTCATATACCCTATCAATTCCACGCACTAAGGCCGCAGTTCCAATAATTTCATCTTGATTTTCAATAAGAAAACTTTCATGATTTCTAATATCTCTAAGAATTTGCTCGCGATTTGGATTTCCTTTTTGCCATTGGTCAATTTCGAGCGCTTTTAAACTTTTCTTCCCCGAGCTAATAACTTTCATAATGTTATCTAAATCATCTCTTTTAGCTTCTCTAAATATCATATTTACCTCAATATGTTTTTTTTATATTATACCATTTTTTTAGGCTTTTGAATACGAGTAACGCACTCAACACCTGTGAGCCCACGCACCATACTACTTCTCATCAAGGTAAACTACCGAGCCTTCTTTGTTAAGAATAGTATTTCCTTTAGCGGCCAAAATCTTTATATTCTTTAAAAATAGTGTCGCATTTCTAATAATAGCTCCAAGCTGTGAATCAATTGAAATATTGCTTAGATGAAGAGTGTAAAAGGGATTTTGTACTGACCGCCACAATTAATGTCGCATTTTTAGAAGCTACTGGAGAGTCTACATAAATATTATGAGCTATTAAGGAAGCTCCAGATGTATAACGCTCACCTGATGGCTTAGGAATGATTGATTCTGGATAGTAAGTTGAGATTTCAATCGGTGTTTGGACATCTGTCATTGTTGAGTTTAGATAATGTAGGTTCGATACCTCTCCAATTGTTCCAAATGGATTTTTAATACGGATCCCTGTTTCAGTATTTTGTAATGAGTTATTCAAACCTCAATTGTCAAATTAAGTGCAACTTAATTTGACAATTGAGGTTTGAAAGAAAAGAGCAAACGAAGTTCAAATTTGCTCTTTTTTAAATTTATACTGTTTTTAAATACGCTGCTGGTCCAATTTCGTAGAGATTATTTCCCTTGGTATCAATAATCACGGTTACTGGAAAATCTTCTACTTCAAGTCGTCTCACAGCTTCTGAGTCTAAATCCTCAAAGGCTACAATTTCAGCTTTTTTAACACATTTCCCAATCAGTGCCGCAGCGCCACCAATAGCACCAAAATAGACTGCCCCATTTTTTTTCATCGACTCTATCACTGCAGGCTCTCTTTTTCCTTTTCCAATCATTCCTTTTAATCCCAAATCTAAAAGGGGTGGCGTATAGGCATCCATTCTATAGCTCGTCGTCGGTCCTCCCGAGCCAAAGGCATATCCTGGTTTTGTCGGTGTTGGTCCCACGTAGTAGATTATCTGGCCTTCCATTTCAAAAGGAAGCTTCTCACCTTTTGCTACTTGCTCTACCATACGTTTATGGGCGGCGTCTCGCCCTGTATATATGACACCAGAGATTAAAACTTTATCTCCTGTTTTTAAATTTGCTACTTTTTCAGCCGTAAGAGGCGTTGTGAGTTTAATAATTTCCAATATTACCTCCAAATTTTTTGTAAAAATTGATAGTGTGCAAAGATAATACATACAGCAGAAAACCCAAAATAAATTTTAACCACAGATGAACACCGATATACACAGATAAAATCTCACTATTATTCTATTCAATCTTTTATTTTCTTTTATCTTGTGGTCAATAGTTCATTCATTTGCCTCTATTCGTGGTTAAAAGATTTTTGCTTATAAAACAACTGATTTATGTCTTGCTGCATGACAATTGATGTTCACTGCCACAGGAAGTCCTGCAATATGTGTTGGGAATATTTCAATATTGACTTTTAAAGCTGTGGTTTTGCCACCAAACCCTTGAGGGCCAATACCGAGAGCATTCACACTCTCTAAAAGTTCTCTCTCTAATTTTTCATAGTAGGGTTTTGAATTGAAACTATCCACATTTCTAATGGCTGCTTGTTTTGCCAAAAGTGCCACTCTGTCAAATGTTCCGCCAATTCCCACACCAACTACTATTGGAGGACAAGGGTTTGGTCCTGCCTCTTTAACCACTTTTAGCACAAACTCTTTAACACCCTCAAGTCCATCAGAAGGTTTTAACATTTTCAACTGACTCATATTTTCAGAACCAAATCCCTTTGGCGCTACTGTGATTTTTAAGTTCTCTCCCTCAACTATTTTATAAGTAATCACAGCTGGAGTGTTATTTTTAGTGTTGATACGCTCAATTGGATCAGAAACAACCGATTTTCTCAAATACCCTTCTGTGTACCCAAGCGCTACCCCATCATTAATGGCTTTTTCAAGAGTTCCACCAACGATATGAACCTCTTGCCCAATCTCAACTTCACAATATACCATTCCCGTGTCTTGACACATAGGTAAATTTTCACTTGCGGCTATCTCATAGTTGGTGATTAGATCAGCTAAAATATCTTTTGCAATGGGCCACTTTTCGCCCTCTTGCGCAACTTTTAGGCTACTTAGTACATCATCTCCGATAAATCTTGTAGCATCCATACAGAGTTTTTTCACAGAGTCTGTTATTTTTTCAACTGTAATATCTCTCATTTTTTCCTCACTTATTTTTTTCTGTTAGCCAAGGCTACCACTCTATTCATCACATTGTTGACAATCATATATCCCTCATCAACGCCCATTCCTGGTTTTGCGAGTACCTGAACAGCACCACACGCCATACCAATTTGCGTAGTGCACTCAGCGGAGATATTCGTCTCATTACACGTTCCACCACAGTATGCGCCCACTCCTTTTTCTTTACAATAGATAATGGCTTCAGCGACATTATTTACCCCACCTAAGTCAGGTGTTTTAATTTGAAGCATATGTCCCGCTTTAGCATCCGCAAAATCTTTCACATCTTGAAGTGTATTACACCACTCATCAGCTACGATTTCAACTTGAATGTTATTTGCATCCATATAGGCTGTAATCTCTTTTAATGCCTTGATTTGACGCTCTCTATCATCTACATCCATTGGCCCCTCAATTCTAAGTTTAAAGGGACTTGCTGCCACTTCAAGTGTTCTGATATATTCGGCTTGTTTTACGATATCTTGGTTGAAGATAATTCCAATCGTTCCGTATACATCGATATGAAAAATTGGCGTGTATGTGTCATGTTTTCTTAAGTGTAACACTCTATCTCTTAACCATGTAACATAGTCAAGTAAAAGCTCACCTTTAATCCCTAATTTTTTCTCTACGTTGTTGATAAGAGCATGAGGCAACACTTCCGCTTCTTTAATAATCATTTTATCTGCCGCAATATATCTATCATCTCCTGATTGTGTGAAAATATCCACACGCCCAATTTTACCCGTTACGCCATACTCTTTTTGAATCACCTCTGCCATGGTTTTATGGTGGGTTTTTGCCGTAGCATCTAAAAGCGCTTGTGAAATCCCATAGCGAATGGCAGTATGAAGTCTTTTACCTTCAACAATTAAATGGTCAAAATGCTCTGCATTTTTTCTAAATTCTCTCACATCTGTTCCAATTAACATTGGATTTAAATTCCGCACAATAAAAGGGATGAAATTTTTAGCAATAAACAGAGGGTCTCTTCCCCCCGCTCCAGAGTATTGAACCGCAGCACAATCTCCAACAGCCACTTGCCCATCTTCCAAAATAAGCTGAACCGATACCGATTCACCCTTTACACGAATCCCTTTGAATCCTTCTGTCACAGGTTCACCTACATAGGCAAATCCATCTTGTTTTGCGCCCATTTTAATTGCCTTTTGGTCATCAAAATAAAATCCTGTTGTGCCTTCACTGAGTAACACATCTACAATTTTCATTTTTTTAGTCTCCTTTTCTATATTTAATTTGGCTGAATTTTTCTTTTACTTCCATACATTTTCCTAAATCACTCTCAATACACATGCGCTAGAGGGGCTACATAGTAGCATACGTCATATAACTCCTCTTCAATACTCACTTTTAAACCATCATTTGCAAAACGTCTGTTTTTTCTAATGCTTTCTACTAGTTCTCTAACCGCTTCAATAAGATTAAGAAAATAACTTTCTTTCAATTCAGGTTTGAAATCTCCCTTTTTGATATACTCTTGAAGTTCTATAATTCTCGTGATCTCTCCACGCAAACAACATAAGCAGAAGTTTTTCAACCTCTGCTTAAGAAACCGTTTAATATTCTACCGTCTTATCAGGTCTTCCTATTAATATCCCTTTACTTACCGCAAATATATCATCAACCGTCATTTTGAAGCTTGCTGGTCTTCCCTCTTCTTTCGCTCTATCTTCCATTTTAGTTCTGTTCAAATCTTTAATATCTGCCGTAAAGGGAAGGTTTCCAAACTCAAGATAACGTACTGCTCCAAAGTTGTCACGTGCAGGCATCATCAGTCCTTTATTGGCTCTACTAGGCGCAAATGGGATATCAAGCGTTCCCATTTCGAAAGCTTTTACAGCTCCCATAGCTAAATCCCCTTTTCCAAGTTCAAAAGCTTTATCAACAAGGCAGCGTGTCTCTGCTTTAATAACGTCAATCTCTTTTCTAAGCTCATAGGACATCAGAAGTCTCTGCCCTTTTAAAAGGCTAATTGCAATTTTTGTAGATTTTAATCCTTGAGCATTGGCTTCCATACTGGGTACCCCGAATGCCTCATGCGGAGTTTTAACAATAACTTTTGTCGCTCCCGAGAGTGCTGCAGCTATCGCCCCTGTTGAAATTACTCCAAATGCCTTAGCTTCATCTCGCGGAAAACCGCCCATCCATTGATGAAATACCGTTGTGATAAAAACATCATAATATCCGTATTTGTAGAGATACTCTTCTAAAAGTTCCTCTAACGCCTTAATGGCCGCAACGTCTTGAATTAAATTTCCACACTGTCCATACCCGCATGTAATATTTTTAACCCCTTGCTCTGCGGCAAGAAGAGCTTCAATGATTCCTACGGCATTCGACATTGAAGGCGGAACAAGGGTCCCTGTTAGTGGGCCAAATGGCTCACGATTAAGAATGATTCCCTGTTCAGCATAAAGGCCAACTAATCTATCACAATACTGCCAATCACGAATGGTTTTTTCTAAACCCACACTTTTCGCATAGGGAATATTGTACGATATTCCGCCACCCTCATTTGAAGTCCACCCAGAAGCGTGAATGATCTCTGAAAGCAGACGTGCATCTGGAGTTCCGTGACGCGCTTGAATCGGAAGTCCCACATTTTCATATACTTGTTTACACCCAAGCACTCCATGATTGACAACAGGAAATCCATTTAGAAGTGAACGCCCTAACTTTCTACTCTCACGAATTCCATGGTCACACTCTTTATAGCGATTTTGACGGGTATAGCTATCCACGGTAGAGGGTAATAAATCCGCCTCTCCCTCTGTTTCAAGATACTTAAGTAGTTTAATATGCTCTTGAATTAAAGCTACTCCTGCTCTTGGTTGAACCAATGTAACACCTTGTTCTTTTGCTTTTTGTAGTTTAAGAGAAAAATTCTTCTCCGCTGGTACTTTCTTTAAAAATTCAATACTCTCTTGCATATTTACAGATTTTCCCGTTGGCCACTGATTCAAAACCTCTTCTCTCATCTTAAAAAATTCTTGGTAACTCCACTTCTTATTTTGCAGCTCCACAACTACCTCCTAAATATTCTTTAAATACTTTTTCATCATTCTCAGTGCACTTGTCGGGTATTTCTGTGCAAGTAGTCCCATAGCAGATAAAATATAGTGATTGTCGATAATAAATTTAGGGTTTTTCGGTTTCAAAATATCCGGTTCACTCTCACTAAATATGCCTGCAGAGAGTATTGATTCGGGATTTTTACTATGCACAATGACGCCGCCCGTTCCAATCATATAATCAAACTCTAAGGTGTCTTTCCCAATTTGATTCATTACCATGCCAATTGGGGTATAGAGTGTCTCAATTCTCCCCACATGTCGATTCATGGAATAGTGGGTCGCCAGCTTAGCAAGGCCCTCATCCACTTTAAAGTCGTGTTCACTCAGTGGAACAAAATCAATTGTATTATGCCGAAATTCACACTCTTTAAGTACTTCAACCCCACTTAAATATTTTTTAATGTCTTTTTTGTCTGCCGCTTCATAAAGAGAGAGTGCAGAATAACGCATCCCTAAGTCCCCCTCTACCGTTCGCTTGGCAAAAGGTTCTTCAAGGCCCTTTAAATTAACTGAGTCGAGTGTCGGATCACCTTTTCCAATTGAGTGAATATCTGTCGTTGCGCCACCAATATCCACGATAATGATACTTCCTAGTCCCTCTTCATTTTCACTACCCATAGCTAAAATTTTAGCTGCTTCAAGTACTGCAGCTGGGGTTGGGAGTATAATGTTTTCAATAAAACTCTTTGTTTTATTAATACCTTTCGCTTCGATAATTCTTTCAAAAAATAGTTTTCGAATCTCTTCACGGACAGGTTCAACATTTATTAAGTTAAGTTTTGGCATAACATTTTCAGTAAATACTACCTGAGGATAATTAAAAAGAATCTCTTCAATTTCATCGAGTGCAGATTTGTTTCCTGCAACCACAATAGGGATTTTATTTTTAATTTGACTCAGTAATTTAGCATTATGTAGTATACATTTTTTATTTCCACCGTCCGTTCCACCTGAGAGCAGAATCATATCAAGCTTCATAGAATCAATCTCTTCAATCTCTCTTTTAGAAAGTTCAAAAGAATAAGTTTTGATAACACGCGCACCTGCTCCTAAAGCGGCTCTTTTAGATGCTTCTGCAGTAAGTTCTGGCACGAGTCCAATGGCAATCATTTTAAGGCCACCTGCAGCTGACGAGCATGCAAGATGAGATCCAAAATCAATACACCCGATTTTTTCTTTTAATTTAGAAAGCGCTTTTTCGTATCCTTCTAGAATATCACTTTCAACCGTAGTAATATCTTTTGCTGTTCCAATAATTTCTTCATTTATTAAATCAATAGCCGTTAACTTAGTATAAGTACTCCCAAAATCTATCAGTAATAAATTATTTTCCATTTTCCACCCTCTATCTTTTAGAGATTCAAGTCGATTTTAATATCTCTTATTCCGGCATGTATGGGAGTTCCTGGAGGGTAAGCACGATTAAATCCTAGAGAAACAAAACGTTTTTCAACCTCTTCAAATCCCTGCTTTCCAACAACAATATTCCCACCTACATACAACAATATATCATCTAGTCCCGCTTCTTGGCATTTCTCTCTCATGCCTTCACAATCCATCTCTCCGTGTCCGTATAATGAAGATATAAATATCGCTTTCGCATCAGTCTCTAAGGCTGCGTTAATAAATTCTTCTTGAGTCGAAAGAACTCCCACATTAACAACACTAAACCCTTCTTCCGTTAGAATCGTTTCAATAATTTTATTTCCCACTGCATGACAATCTGCTCCAATAACTCCAATGACAATCGTTGGCAACTTTATTTCCATATTCACAGCACCTCTTTTTCAAATTAATGTTTTTTAACCATAGTACTCTATCTACCTTTATTATATACCTCCGCAGTAAATTCTTCAACCTATTTTTTCTTAAATTATAATGATTTTTTCATCGTTCGCATTTCGAATTAGACGAATTGCATAATTTAGCGCAACTTAATTGAGAATCGAGGTTTCAATATTTACTTTTATTAATTATTTTTCGGTCATTTGTTATTTGATTTTTTTTTTATTTGAGCGTAAGATTAAATTACCAAAATTATTCGGAGGTTATTATGAAAAAGATTTTATTATTGATTCTAGCTTTTGTACTGCTTATATCTATCGCTTTTGCAGGAACAGGAAAAGTTACAGGCACTCTAATGGTTGACAACTCTGGCAATAGTCCGTATTACTACATCGAGCTTTGTCCTTACTCGTCTCCAAACTCTCTTCAATCTCAAGTATTTGCAGCAGATCCAACTCAGGATGGCTATGGAATTTGGTATGATGGACAGGCATGGCAGTTAGACAACAACAAAATTGGACAACACATTACCATTACTTCAGATAATATTTCAAATGGGCTTGATCCCTCACAACTTCTTGGAAAATCTTTTACTTTTACCTATCAAACTGATAGCAGTGGAATCCCTGTTCTTACAGAATTTAATGCTGCTTCACAGTGGTTAGTTGTAGTATTCAATTCTACAAACCCAGAACTTATTGGATCTTCTGGTGAAGAGCTTCACACTTCAATCGGCGTAATTAGATAATATTTAGCAGCCCTATTTTACAGGTGCAATAACACAGCAAAGCAGGTCAAGTGACCTGCTTTGCTGTGTTATTTTAAAGTATTTATATCCTCAATTTTCAATTAAGTGCAACTTAATTGAAAATTGAGGATACTTTGGTATATAATAATTATAGTCAGTAAAATAAAAAATGAGGTGACCTATGAAAAATTATAAAAAATTTACACATTCTGCTTGCGAATATTTTCCCTGTCATAAAAATGTTAATCTAGATAAAACCGAAAATTTTAATTGCTTATTTTGCTATTGTCCCCTTTATTCTTTGGGAAAAAAGTGTGGTGGAAATTATATCTATACTTATGGCGTCAAAGATTGCTCTTCATGTCTTATCCCACACTCACCTGAAGGATTTGACTACATTATGAAAAAATGGGAACTTATTCATAATTTAACACTTAAAAATATGTGAAAAAAACAACCAATCAAATAGTCATTTTCTTAATTCTAATCCAATATTTTCGCATAAAATGTGTTAAATATTATATATTGGTTATTTTTTTATCACTTTTGAACAGTATTTAACGTTGAACTTTACGCGGTAGTAGGCTATAATAATTTTAATGAAATTAATTTAGGAGAATATTTATGGCAGTTATTAGCATGAAAACAAAAAAGGTAAATAAACGATAGGATTTGCTTCAATGAATTATCATTGGCAAATCCAGGTTGTGTTATTTTGCCAATGATGTTTTGTTTCGTGCGAGTAGTGTATGATTAATAACGTCTTGGCAGTATGCTAAGGCGTTTTTATTTTCAAAAAAGGAGAATTTTATGACAAGTTCAAAATCATCAACAAAAAAAGTTGCTGGGCTATCGGTATTTGCAGTCTCAATGATTACTATCACATCTGTTGATAGCATCCGAAATCTACCTGGTAGTGCTACTCTCGGCTCTCAAGCTATTTTCTTTTTTCTCATTGCAGCCATTCTATTTTTTATTCCTGTTGGTCTTGTATGTGCTGAGCTCACAACTATGTTTCCCGAGCAAGGCGGTGTATATCTTTGGGGAAAAAAAGCATTCGGAGAAAACTTCGGATTTATCGCACTTTGGTATCAATTTGCTGAAAACCTCGTTTTCTATCCCACTCTACTTATTTTTATTCTTGCAACACTCTTCTACCCCTTTTCCCAACATGCATCAAATGATCCAAAATTGATGTTTATCGCAATTAATATAGTGTTTTGGGGCGTAACACTTCTTAATTTTTTCGGACTAAAAATTTCAGCTATATTTACTGAAGTTATGGGGCTTTTAGGTACGATTCTACCTATGATATTAATTTGTGGTGTTGGACTGTTCTGGTTTTTGACGAAAGGCGATTTAAATCAAATTTCTCTTAATTTGCATACTCTTTTACCTGTTTTTAGTAGCAATACACTTTCAATCACATTCACTTCTGTTGTTTTATCTCTTACAGGTATGGAAATTGCAACCGTTTATGCAAACGAAGTGAAAAACCCTCAGAAAAGCTATCCTAAAGCTCTGCTTATTGCAGCCATCTTCATTATGATCACACTAACTTTAGGTTCTCTTGCTATTTCAACAGTTATTGGTCCTCAAAGTTCTACACTTAACCTTGGAGTTATGCAATTTTTTACTGAATTCTTCCGTGTAATTCATATGCCATTTATGACAGTGGTTATTGCATTTTGTATTGTACTTGGAGGTCTTGCAAGTCTGAATAACTGGATTATCGCACCTTTAAAAGGCCTTTCATCAAGTGCAAAAGATGGCTTCTTTTCTGAACGATTTAAAAGAGAGAATAAACATCAAGCCCCTGTGTTTATGCTCGTTGTGCAAGGTATTGTTGTATCGGCACTTTCAAGTATATTTATCTTTATTCCTAGTGTTAACGAGGGTATGTGGCTTCTTAATATTCTTATGACGCAGCTCTATATGATAATGTATATTACAATTTTTATTAGTTTTATTGTTGTTCGTTACAAATTTCCTACACTTACTAGACCTTTTAAAGTACCTGGTGGCAACATTGTAGCTTGGATAGTCTCATTTTTTGGTCTATTGGCATCCAGCGGAACCATCCTAATTAGCTTTAAGCCTGACCCAAGTGTTGGAATTGCAGAACCCTATTTATTTATTGTAGCTCTATTTATCGGGCTATTTATATTCTCGGTTCCAGCACTTTTTGCCATGGTATACCGCCAAAAAAGATTGAACCAAGAAAATTTAACACAATAGTAATTTTATTTTAATCCTTACTTAATTTCAAACGAATAATAAAAAGAGCATTTTACATAAAGTAAAACGCTCTTTTTATTATTCAGATATTACTGTAATGCATAAATCTCCATCACAGTCTTTAAATGAACCGTGAATTTCAAAATCAAAACCTGGCATTAATTTTCCACCCTCTTCAAGTGCTCTAAGTTGTAAATAGCCTGAGTCAGAAGAAGTAATTCTCTCTCCTGGATAGTATATACAAATTCCTGGCGGATATACTAGAAGAATGGTTGCACAAATCTCATCTTTAATCTCTTTAAGTTTAATTGTTTTAACCTCTTCACGCTTAAAATATTGGAATGCGTGGTATGGTGTGTAAACTTGCTCAGGTAGAACATCTAAAGAATGCTGAGTTTGATACTCGATTTTTCTTTCGATATAGATGTCATTTATCATTTTAGTAACTTCCTGAATAGTTTTTCCCTCATAAAAAATTGGGTCTTCTGCAAAAATCGATGGAAGAATATCTTTTAATGGAAGGTTTTTTTCAAACTCTTTATAGAATTTTTCTAATGTTTTCAATAACTTTTCAATTTTACTTTTGCTGCTACTTGCAGATACTAAAATTAACATTGTATATGGGTTGGTTTTCTCAATAATGATTCCATTAAGTTCCAAATATTTAGATACCACTCTGGCAGGAATACCAAACTCAGCTTTATTGGGAAATAGGATGGATACTTTTAATGGGTCAAGATAAGCTTCCCCTGCTTTAATATCTTCATACCCGTGCCATGTATCCTCAGGCTTTAACTCCCAAACACTATTTTCAACTAAATTTTCTGGTTGCCATACATCAAAATACCACTTACCTTCTGCTTTGTGCTTTAAAAACTCTTTTTTAAGCTCTTTTCTCAGATAAAGTGCATTTTTAACTGTATTTTGAAAAACGTGAGAACCTGTCTTTTTATCTTCGCTTAACATTGCAATTGACATTTCAATAGATGCCATCATTGGGTAAAATGGAGAGGTTGTTGTATATTTCATAAAAAGTTCCGATGCAAGATGCTCATTATACTTACCTTTTACTGTTGCAATAGATGCCATTGAGAATGCACCAGCAAGCTTATGTACCGATGTTGTTTGAACAATTCTTTGATCAACATTAGGAACTGTTCTATGTCCACTTTGCTGAATATACATATCATAGAAAGATGCGTACGTAACCCACGCCTCATCAAAATGAATTGTTTTAACCTTTTTCAAGCTATCTACAATGCGTTGAGTATTATAAAAAATTCCATCGTAAGTTGAATTTGTTACAACTGCATACGTAGGGTACTTTGTTGCCCCATATTTTTTCATTAATCCATCAATATCTTCAAATTCTGTGTAAGGAATCGTCCCTAAAACACCATAACTATTTCTAGCTGGAGTAAAATACAATGGCTTAACATCATTTCCCATCAAAAAGTGAGCAATTGATTTATGACAATTCCTATCAACTAAAACTGTATCGCCACCACTTACAGAAAGGTCAGCAACAAATTTATTTGCAGTTGATGTTCCATTAAGTATTGGAAAAGCTCTATCTACATTGAGAATTTTTGCTAAATACGCCGTTGACTCTCCATATGGTCCTGAATTATCTAGAAGTGAGCCCATCTCAACTGCCGAAGCTGATGTGTCACATTTAAAAATGTTCTCACCAAGAAAACCTTTAAATGTCTTTCCAATATCAAAGTGGTCAAACAGTGATCCAGCATCATGTATCGGTGTACAGAAAGTTTCTTTCTTAGAGTCCGCAAAATTAAATAATGCCTTTGTAAATACCGGTAATTTATCAAATTCTTTCTTCATTATAATAAACCTCCATAATTTTTAATTTTTTAACATTTTACTTTAGTAGATTATCCTTATCTTTATACAACACAACCGAATATGTTCCTAATACTGCTAAGAACAATCCAACTACTAAATATAATTGGAACAGAGTCGCAGAACTAAATGCTGAAAGAATAAAGATTGAAGAGATTAATACCACGATAAATGTTCCAAGATGAATCTTTCCTTCCTCCTTTTCTTTTTTAAGTAGCGCAATGCCTGACCAGAAATATGGGAAAAGAAGCAGAAGTACTGAAATGGTAACTGTTAAATTGAATGCTGTTGCCACATTACTTCCAAGAAGCATTAGAATAATCTCAACCACTGTCATGATAACTCCGTTAATTACTAACCCTTTGCTGTTAATTCCAAACTTGTTTGTAAATGAGTAAGCTTTTGGAAGATATCCTTTATCCGCACTTGTTTTAGCAGCACTTGCAGATGAAAGTCCCCATACTAGGAAACTTGCAATACATGCAACAGCCATGATTAATGATACTATTTGACCAATAAGTGTTGAATGAAACATGTAAGCCATTGTCATTGCAAATGATGCAGGTACTGCTTGAATTTTACCAGCATGGAACATTCCCTCGATTACTGTTGTCGAAGAAATATAAATAACTGCTACGATGAGAAATCCTACGATTGTTGCAATTGGCACAATTTTCCTGGGATTTTCAATTTGTTCATTGTTGTTTGCAACACTCTCAACTCCAACATAAGAGAATAAAAGTACGGCAAATCCTGACATAATTGCTCCACCGAATGGTTTGCCACTTACATTCCAGTTTGAATGAAAAATTTCGGGACTGAAATGGAACCACCCACCAATTGATGTAATGATAACGGAAATCAATAGAAGTATTACTGTGATTGTAACTACTTTTGTAATCATTCCTGCACCGCGCATAGAGAGGAAAACAAATAACCAAATTAAAATAATTACTACAATTCCAAGTACAAATGAGTTGTTCAAAGCTGGAACGAATGTTGATACATACCCTAACCCTGCAATAAGAATTGATACATTTGAAATCAAATTGCCATAACAATAGAAAAATCCGCTTTTTGCCCCCATTAAAGGGTTTACATACGCAGCTAACGCTGTTGGACTGGGATCTTCAAACTTGCTGCCCGCTTTAACATATACTAGCGTTAAGAAAAGCGCGCCGATTGTTACCAGTATAAATGAAAGAAGTGTGATTGATCCTACACTTGCCAACTGTTGCGGTAAAGCAATTATTCCACTTCCTGCCAAACTTGATACAATAAGAAATATTGCCCCAACTAACCCTAATTTTTTCATTAAACTATCTCCTATTTTTTAGTCTCGCATTCCGATTGGTCGCTCGAGTTAATGATTGTAACACTATATATTCGCAATTATCAGCTTTTTTATTAATATATATTCGGTGATATAAGCAAAATAGTATGATTTTTCAATTCAATAATACCGTTAAGATTTTAGGATTGGATTTTATTGAATAGAATAAACAAAATTCCAATTTCCCTTAGCGAAGCCCTGAAATTGAAAAACATTAATTCGAGCGCTCAGGCTTTTAATTATTAGTTTTCTACTTTGATGAATGGGAATGGAATTACTGAACGAATGCTGTCGGATTCTGTAAATAACATTGCTAATCTACTAAATCCTACACCACTTCCACCAGCACACGGCATTCCAATTTCAAGAGCATTTACGAAGTCTAAGTCAACTTCATACTGTTCATCAAGGCCTGCATCTTTTCTCTCTGATTGTGTTGCAAAGCGCTTGTCTTGCTCGATTGGATCATTAAGTTCTGAATAAGCATTGGCAAATTCAAATCCACCAATGAATAGCTCAAATCTATCAACAAATCCAGGTCTTCCTGGAGCGTCTTTCGTTAAAGGAGAGATGTCTACTGGATACTCAATTAAGAATGTCGGTTGAATGAGGTGCTTTTCGCAATACTCATCAAACAATTTCAACATTAGGTCAGAAAGCGTTTCATTCTTGTTAACTGTTGACCCCAATTCTTGAACAACTCTTTTTACATTTTCAAAATCATGAGCATAAATATATTCTCTTAACTCTGGACGGTTAGTGTATTTTGCAATACAATCAGTCATAGTAATTCTTTCAAATGGTTTTTCTAAGTCAACTTCGTATCCACGGATATTAAATTTATATCTTCCATATA
>JAPLKR010000049.1 GCA_026387965.1 Fusobacteriota bacterium
GCTTAAACCTAGTAAAATTGGACTTAGTTATTTTGAAACTTTTTCTAGCCAAACAAATTGGAATACTCAAAACTGCGTACTCCTTCAGGAAAAGCTCATGAATTTAGCCACTGCAATCTATGTGAATCATGATATTACTAAAATGGAATCACAATTCAAACTTTATGGAGTCTATCTTGCACAATCAAACATTTTAGGGTATAATAATGATGCTGATATCTCAAATATTACACAAAGTAATTTTAAAGAGAGTTGGCTAATTAGTAATGGTTACTATAGCAAAAGCTTTATCAATGCTCTTGCAAAATAATTTTAAAAAGGAGATTTTAAAAATGAAAAAAACATCTATTGCACTATCAGTCATCGCAATTGGTCTTGCTGTTGCACTTGCGGGTTGTACCTCAACTCAAGCTTCTGCTGCAAAAGCTACTGCAGTTCCGACAACACCTACTGTCACAGCACCACAAACGGTAACATCTGGGAGCAGTACAGTTTCAGGGGCGGCAACAGTAGCGGCGCCTGTTAAAAAGAAAAAGGCTAAAAAAGTAGTCGCAATATCTGGTTCTGCTACTATTTCTGGAGCAGCAACGGCTATTAATCCAGCTATTCTCGCTACTTCAACACTTCCAACAAATACGCTATTCGCTCTAAATCTTTACACTGTAACACCAGAGTTTAACGCATACGTAGTCTCATTTGCTAAACAATATGTTCAAGTTGCAAGTACTCAAACGGTGTATGTAACAGGATTTACTGACTCTACAGGACCACTTGCATTCAATATGACTCTTTCTCAAAATCGTGCACAAGCTGTTGCAAATATCTTGATTGCAAATGGTATCCCTTCAAATAATATCGTGGTATCTTACCAAGGACCATCGTACCCTGTAGCAGATAACTCTACTGATGCCGGAAGACAGCAAAACAGAAGAACCGTTGTGGCATTCACTCAATTTCAACCAACTTCTAACTAAGAATTAAAAATTTTTACAGCAATTATAAAGAACCACGAAAATCCGTAACACATGTTACGGATTTTATTTTTTTTTTAGTGTATACTATACACATATATGAAAGGAGGTATAAATGAAAAGAGATATTATTGAAATTGACGATCAAAAATGTAACGGTTGTGGCGTATGTGTTCCCAATTGTCACGAAGGAGCACTTCAAATAATCAATGGTAAGGCAAGACTTATTAGCGACCTTTTCTGTGATGGCCTTGGGGCATGTATTGGACACTGTCCTCAAAATGCTATCACCATTACTCAAAAGGAGACAATCGCCTACGATGAGGTGGAAACGATGAAAAAAAACATCATTCCTGCTGGGCCAGATACGATTAAAGCGCATTTAATGCACCTTTTAGACCACAAACAAGTTAATTACTACACACAGGCCATTGATACACTCATAAGTGAAAATGTAGCGATCCCACCTCATACAAAAGTAGCCTCACACTGTGGCGGCGGGTGCCCCGGAAGCGCAGGGAAGAGTTTTGCCCCAAAAAATAATGAGGCAACACTTGAAAATATTCCTTCAGAGCTTTCACACTGGCCCATTCAACTCCATCTAATCAATCCCAATATGGCGGATTTTGAAAATTGTGAGTTATTGATTGCTGCAGACTGCAGCGCATTCTCTTTCGGAAATTTTCATCAAACTTTTTTAAAAGATAAAAAATTGGTAATCGCATGTCCTAAATTGGATAGCAATAAGGATATATATATAGAAAAAATTGCACACATTATTTCAAGCAAAAATTTAAAATCTTTAACCGTTGTACGAATGGAAGTACCTTGTTGTGGAGGACTTGTAAGTTTAGTAGAAGAAGCTCGAACTCTGAGTGGTAAAACAATCCCGATACAACAAATAATTATTGGTATTCAGGGTTCTATCAATCAAATCAAAACAATTTAAAATTTTTAAAAAATATGATATAATTATTACATCAAACCTTAGGAGGAAAAATAAATGAGTATGTTTTGTTTTCAATGCCAAGAGGCAGCACATTGTACTGGGTGTACAATTCAAGGAGTCTGTGGAAAAAAAGAGGATACAGCTGGACTTCAAGACAAATTAGTATATGAAGTTAAAAAGCTCTGCTATCTTGTTACAAAAGTAAGAAAAAATGGAATCGTATGTGATAGAGACAGTAAGGACAATACGCTGGCTGATACCATAATGCATTCTCTTTTCATCACCATTACCAATGCAAACTTCGACAACACTGCCATTCAAGCTCAAATTAACGAAGTGATTTCACTTCAAGGGCGCGTTACACAAAAATTAGTTGCAAATGGAATTTCAGTTGAAGTCCCTGTAAAAGTAGGTGTACTTTCAGCAGAAAATGAAGATGTTCGATCACTACGTGAATTGATTACTTACGGAATTAAAGGTATGTCGGCATATGGTCGCCATGCAGCTAACTTAGGATTTTACGATGATGAAGCTAATATGTTTATCGTAAGTACATTGGCAAAACTTTTAGATGATAGTCTAGATGGTGCTGCACTAACTGGTCTTGCATTAGAGACAGGCAAATACTCTGTATCTATCATGGCTCTTTTAGATAAAGCCAATACCACTACATACGGACATCCCGTAATTACTAAAGTCAATATCGGAGTGAAAACAAATCCTGGAATCATTATTACTGGACATGATTTGAAAGATCTAGAAGAGCTTTTAATTCAAACTCAAGGTAAGGGTATTGATATCTATACACATAGTGAAATGCTTCCTGCTCACTACTACCCTGCGTTTAAAAAATATCCTCATTTTGTAGGCAACTATGGTAATGCTTGGTGGAAACAGGTAGATGAGTTTGAGAGCTTCAAGGGTGCGGTTCTATTCACAAGTAACTGTATTGTGCCACCAAGACCTAACTCAACTTACAAAAATCGTTGTTTCACAACAGGATCTGCTGGTTTTCCAGGTATGAAATACATTCCAATGGGAGCAAATGGTAAAATTGATTTCTCTGAAATCATCTCTGTAGCTAAAACATGTCAACCTCCTGTAGAGATCGAAAAAGGAGAAATTATCGGTGGATTTGCCCATAACCAAGTATTTGCTCTTGCAGATGCTGTCGTTGGTGCTGTAAAATCCGGCGCAATCAAGCAATTCTACGTAATGGGAGGGTGCGATGGTCGTCATAAAGAGCGTGAGTACTTCACTGAGTTTGCAAAAGCACTTCCACTTGATGCTGTTATCTTAACTGCTGGATGTGCAAAATACCGTTACAACAAACTTAACCTTGGAGATATCGGTGGAATTCCAAGAGTGTTAGACGCAGGTCAATGTAACGATTGCTACTCGCTTGCAGTGATTGCTCTCAAACTTAAAGAAGTATTTGAGTTAGATGATGTGAATAAACTTCCAATCACCTTCAATATTGGATGGTATGAGCAAAAAGCAGTAACAGTTCTACTTGCTCTGCTTCACTTAGGGTTTAAAAATGTCAACCTTGGGCCAACGCTTCCCGCATTCCTTTCACCAAATGTTGCTAAAGTATTGATTGATACTTTTAACATCGGCGGAATCAGTGGAGATGCAAAAGCAGATATAGCTCGCTGGGCAAACTAAGTTATCACTACTGATTAATAGGAATAGTATAAAAAAGTAAAAAAACTCACCTGGATTTCGGTGAAAACAAACATAACAACACAAGAGTATTTGAAAATGCTCTTGTGATGTTATATTTAATGTGATTTACTTCGGTTATTGACAAGTAATATGGAGGTTATATGAAAAAGACTATAATGATTGTAAGTATTGCGGTTCTTTGTATATTTTCTTTATTATTCATAGGATGTAATTCTACTAATGCTTCTTCAACAGCTGTCACAAGCGGCTCTAGCGTAACTGTGATTGATGGTGGGACAATTGCGCAACTAGTGAGTTCAACACAATGCCCAAATGTCACTGCGTCTTCCTCTGCTTCTCTCCTATTCAATTTAACATTAACTGTCACGAGTGGAACTGCGACTGTTTGGATAACTAACCCAAACGGTGAACATATTTATGATCAAACATACAATACCAATGCCAATTATTCTACATCATTTACCCCAAGTGTTGCTGGCACCTATACTTTCTATATTCGGGGTACAGAAAATCCAACCGGAACGTATAGTGTAACTCTCACTCAAACATACTAACCAAAAGGGTTTGTCCGACGGACAAACCCTTTTTAACTTTATTCTGCAGTCCAAATATATCTTTTTGGACTGGCAATTACACACTCTTTTAAAATCATAGATATTCGCCTTATCGACTGGCAGAAGTATTCTAGCAATCGATGTTGATAATTCAAACAAAAAAAACTATTGAATATCAACGGTAAAAGAATAAGAGGCTAAAACTTGGCTATTCGTGCCAAGTATTTGAACTGTTACAATAGAACTCGTTCCTGTACTTCCTGTATTATAACCAGCACCATTAGCAAATAATGCCGATGTATTAGCAATTTCAATATTACATTGAGAAATTGAATAGTTAGAGATATTACTATCTAAATTAAAATTTACATAGTGATTAGCAGGTAATATGACTATTGAATTTTCTGCAATCGATGTATAGCTTGATGGTATGAAAGATGTCGAATATCCTACCGAATTAATTACAGGCGTTACTACATTAACCATAACTTGTTGAATTGTAGAAGAATCTTGAGCAAGTGTTGCTGTAATCATTCCACTACCTAATGCATATGGAGTTATCAAAACACCATAACCATTGGGCGAAACATTGAATGAAGAAGTACTATATGCGTAATCCACAGTCAAATTGCTTGGCGTTGTCACTGGCACTAACGAATAGTTTTGTCCCACAAATAAATTCACATCATTTTGTGTTCCATTAAAATAAAAGCTCGGATGTGATACTGTTACTATATAAGACTGACTACTTTGTCCATTTTGTGATGTTACCGTAAATGCCATTGGGCTAGACATGTTATAAGCAAACCCCGTACCAGCAGCAGGCTGATTTATTGTTGCTCCTTGTGAAAGTGTCGCTAATGGTGCTAAATCCGCCAAATTATTGCTTGTTGGCATATAAAGCTGAATTAAATGACTTGTTTGATTTATTGTTGTTTCTCCTACTTGTCCATTAATACTAAAATTTAAAATTGAACAGCCTGAACTTTGAAAACCTCCCCCACCATTTGAACTGCTTCCCCCACTACTACACCCTATTAACATCAATGCTAACCCTAAACACAGTGATAATACTAAAATAATTTTTTCATTGTTTCCACCTCGGTTTCAATATTTTCAAATACCTCTTCGCAAAACCTTTCGAACACCATATCTTATATTTTAATCAACTTATGTTTTTTTTAATCTCAACTATAGTTGAATGTAAAAATCCTACTGGAAAATTTTCAAAAATTTTACCTTGCGCCAACTTCAATTTTTCTTTATTAGGCCTTATTGCTCTAACTCTCTAAATGCCATCTCTGGAACAGCAAAGTAGATAATTGTCGAAAGTATCACCAAAACCACGATAATCAAAAGAATAATCGTTGTAAGAGAGTGAAATCGATTGAAAATAATCAATGTTACCATTGGCACAAAACCACCCACTGCATTGGCAATATTATAGCTTAGTCCGAGCCCACTGTACCGGCAATTTGTTGGAAATATCTCCACTGCCATTAAATTGGCGGAATTTAAAATAAAGGCATAAAAAATAGCAAAAACAGTGATATAAATTGTTACTGAATTTAGATGAATGGCAATTCCAACAATTCCAAAAATAATGGCAAACAGTGCAAATATAAAGAGTAATTTTCGCCTTCCATAAATATCTGTTAAATATCCTGCAAGCAAAATCAACAATGCAAATATAAAGAGAACCACATTAATTGAAACAGAACCTTTTAGTCCAAGTAGATTATTCAGCATTGGAAAAAGAATGAAAAAGATATAGTATAACACACTGGAAAGAAGACTAATAATTAGCGACAACCAAAACGCTTTTTTATGATACTTAAATACTGAAATAATGGGATATTTTGCAATTTTTAATCCCTCTTTTGCCTGGATAAAAAGTTTAGTCTCATCAATACTCATCCTTAGCCAAAAGAAAATCAAACCTAAAACAAATCCAATAAAAAATGGAACGCGCCACCCCCATGCCAACATCTGTGCATTAGAAAGATAGTGTTGTAAAATATTGATAATCAACAAACTAAAGAAAAATCCAACATTAGAAAGAAAAGTTCCAATCGAACCCACAAACCCTCTGTTTCTTCTGCCATTTTTTTCAGTAGATTGTTCAATCAAAGATACAAGTGTTCCAGAATACTCACCACCCGTTGAAATTCCTTGAATCAATCGGCTGATAATGAGTAAAATTATAGCCCAAACACCCCATATAGCAAAAGTTGGCAGTATAGCAGTAAAGAGCA
The DNA here is from genome assembly GCA_026387965.1 of Fusobacteriota bacterium. GTDB lineage: Bacteria > Fusobacteriota > Fusobacteriia > JAPLKR01 > JAPLKR01 > JAPLKR01. The sequence continues at coordinate 6,419 of JAPLKR010000049.1, forward strand.
TTGCAAAACTCATAATAAAACTTGAGAGTACAATCATCTTCTTTCTACCTAATTTGTCTCCTAAATGACCAAATATAAACCCTCCAATAGGACGGCTGATGTATCCAAGTCCAAATATTCCAAATGTATATATAAGCTCAACGGTCGGATTCTTCCCCATTGGCAAAAAATCTTGTGCAAGATAAATGGCAACATAGCCAAATATTCCAAATTCAAACCACTCTAAAAATGTTCCAAGTCCTGTATAAAATATGGATTTCTTATTCATCTTTGCCTCTACTCCTTACGTGAAAATCAAATTCCTCTTTCAAAAGGCCCATAACAATGGAATTATAAAAATTTTCCTCTCGAAAGATATCTCTTCTCAAAATACCCTCTTGAATAAATTCCTTCTTTTGATAAAGCTCCAATCTCGCCTGATTAAACTCAAAACAGCTAGGAGTAATTTTTTGCATTCTCAGTTCTCCAATAATATACTTACACACCACCATTAATCCCTCATAATCGTATCCTTGGCGTTGGTATTCTGGTGCAATCCAAAATACAAGTGCACACACCTCGCGGCGGTAATCTATATCTTTTATGTTTACTCCACTTATAATAATACCATCTTCTACGTGTTCTAATGCAAAATTCACCCTATCTGTTTTTGTGTCATACTCTCTTGAATGAATGTCGTTATCTCCGTAATTGATGGCGAAAAATTTTGTATCATATACAGCGTTGCTCTAAAATTTGCATCTTAAAAGATCCTAAATATCATATCACTATCCGACAAATTAAATGCCCGTATTTTTACTCTCTTTCTCTCTTCTTTAATGCTTAAACTCAAACATTTCTCTTCATTAAACCTCCGATTTTATTCATAATTCCGCATAGACGACTGTTCTACTTTTAGTTTATCACGCACTTTTCAAAATTGTCAATAAAAAAACACTACAAATTATCTCAGTAGTGTTTAATGTAAATTTATTTGATTATAAAGATTAAACTCTCTGCACAAACTACACACTTGGCATTCGCTGAGATGTATTACTGCTGATTTCTGTATACTTTTGTCTATTCAAAGCACATCGTAACGACGCGTCGTTACCTGCACGTCACGAACAATACATTCACCTAGTGTTATCATTATCGCCATGGTTATTCTCCCCTCTTATGAAAGTTGCCAGGAGAGGTGAGGGGATAACGCTCACCATACGTTTGTTTGAGATCTCCACACCATTTTTCTGGCACACTCTGTTTGGTTAATACCTTTTTGCACTCATTGCCTTGCGTAGTTAATATCCACGCTAACCATTCTGTATCTCTCCGTAGTGGAAATTCCTTACCGTAATGAAAATAGGAACCAGAATTATCGTTAACGCTTCCACCAAGTCACCTATCAATATTCACCTTTTTTCTTATTTTGTTTTATCAAATTTACACTTATTGACTTATTTGAGCTGTAATTTGAGTTGCAGCATTTTGTAACGCTTGACTATAAAGTGTTTGCATATTTAAAGTTTGTGGCGGTGCATATTGATTATTTGAATTTACAAACGTTGAAGTCCCTGTAATGGTATTGCTTTTTAGAATAACTCCTGTACTCACATTTACAAGTTCATAGATTACATTCAGCGTAAAAGTTGTCGTTGTTCTCGTTTCGTTAATATATGGAATAACTTGTTTTGTAGTATTTACTTGCATCGACATAATGGTTCCAATTACAGCTAAATCAGCCCCCTTAAGTTGTGGCGTCATGCTTTGAACATCACAAAGTCCACTCTGTTGAAATTGAATTTCATTAAATATTTGTTTCAAATCTGCTCTTTCAAGTACGGTAAAAACATTACTATTTACCACTGAAGTAGTCAATATTTGTTGAAAATCTAAACTTTGTACTGTTTTTACATCTAAAAAAATATTTTGATATTGATAATTGAATGGAAGTATAATAATACTTTTCTTCTGCACAGCTTGTACTGTCGGCTGAACGACTGTATAGTTTGAGGATGGTGGGGCTACTACGCTTGTTCCACTTGTTGTTGTGGCTGCGCCACTTACTGTTGCGCTCCCACTTGCTGCAAACCCTAAAGCTGTAAAAGATAAAATTCCTATAAGTGTCCAATATTTTTTCATTTTTTCACACTCCTTTTATACTGTTTTATTAACTATTATTATATCATATTCTAATAAAATTCTACACTATCTTCTCAATGAAGCTGCCATGCGTGTTTAAGTGTGGCGTTTGCCTTATATCGCCACACTATAAACAAAAACAGCCTCCGACATTGCCATTACAACAAACCCCGAATCTGCTAGTATATGCTCCAAACACTCAACATTTAGATAAACAAAAGAAAAAAATCGTTTTAAAGATGAAGTACTGCTTTGCTATATATTATAGCAAATTGATAAAACGTATAGAATTCTAGAATTTGTCATACCTGCTGCTTAATGCCGGTATCTACGAACTTTAAAAATGGATTCCGGTACTATGACCAAAATGACAAGCGAAGCATTCATTCCTCATATTTAAGAAAACAGCCATACCGTTTTTGGACCGTGGACATAGACAGGTGTTTGTTGCTTTTGCCGTATTTTTATTTGTAGATAAATTCCTCTATACACTAACAAACGTTATCATTCTTTTTGTTCAAAACAACTTAATCAACTTCTTTATCGGCAGGAAAATTGGCAATCTTGCAAATATTTTTGGTGAGAAAAAAATGTTGAGATTATCCTATGGTTTTTTTGATTATAATCTTCCCCGTATACGCTTTTATAATCAGTGGTTTAATTGCTGGAGCAATCCATATTCTAGACAATACTTCTGTTGGTATCTCAGCCTTTTTCCAAAAAAATACCAGCAAAGAGGACATCACCGCCGCTACTTCAGTAGATTTTACCATTAACCATCTTGCAGCTGCTATCATTCACTTTGTAGATGGCGTTTTATGGCTACTTCATTATCGCTATGTATTTATCTGTGCGGAGCTACTTGCATAGTATCTCTTACGGCGTCTCAGTTTATTAGAAAAAAATTTAAAAAGCATTACACACCATCTTAACCTATCCTGGAGAAGGGTAATTTTTAGATAAATGCATTAATGATTCGCAAAAGCTTAAGCAATAAAAAAAGGATGCCTCGCATCCTTTTTTTATTATTTTAAACTTACGCTCGGTGCTTTTACATAGTTGATATAAAATATTATCAATCTACTGATATAAAGTCCACCAAAAATTCCTATAATGGCTGCTGTTGTCATTCCAGTCGAACTATTTGGCACAACCGTATGCATAGCCATATATATTCCAAGTCCAAATTTTACGATAAACGTTGTTAAAACCAATATCAACGTTGTAACGCTCCCTTGAACTTCTACTAAACGATGACTTCTATCAACTCTCATTTCAATTCGACTAAATAATATATATCCAACAATAACTCCTATTACTGCGCCTATTGCAAATCCTGGAAAATTATGAATATTATCAATCGAGATATAAAGCATCAAAATTGGCATAATAATTAATTTTCTCATTGGCACTATGCGAGTTTGCATTGCTTTAACCCCTCTAAATACCACAAAAACGAGTATTAACCACACCCACAATGGTACATGTGTAATAATTTGAGACACTAACATAATATTCTCCTTTGATTTATTTAATAATACTATTGCAAATCAAAAACAAAACTGGATATTTTTTGTATGTCATCTCGAGCCAAGTCGAGAGATCTATCTTTTAAAGGAATAGATGTCACCGCCTTGGTCGACATGACGTGAGTCAAGGTTTGTTTTGAAAATGCTATATAGTTCTATTTGGCACTATTTAATCTTTTTTGACAATATTTTACAATATTGCTATCCAATTTATTTTTGATATTTTCATGATTCGCCTGATTTTGATGGTTTGGTAACGGATTATGAACTTCTTTAATTCTATAATACCCTATAATTTCTTGAGATACGATAATTATCGCAATATTCCAAAATATATTTTTTTCGTTTTTTATTCCTGTTCAATTAAATTTCTTAATGCCTGAACATATTCTAAAAACGCAGCCTTGCCTTCTGATGTGATTTTATAAATCGTTTTGGGTTTATTATCTACAAATAGTTTTTCGACAACTACATAATTGTTATTCACCAATACCTTCATATGTGTTGTCATATGGCCATCCGTTAGCGAAAGCTGATTTTTAATGGTCTTAAAATCCGCTTCCTCAACATTGACGAGAAATGCCATAACTTGTGTTCGTATCGGTTGGTGAAGTACATCACTCAGCATGAGAAATTTCTCGGCTTTTTTTATTCATTTGAATACCCATTACGACGTAACTGATCCCCATATAAATTATAGCTATCATCCAACTATACTCTGCGAAATGATTCCCAAGGCAGATATAGAATATTCCAAGCACAATATAACTATAAGAAATCCATAATATTGATTTTATAGTTAGTCTCCCAAAGACATTAAACAGTAACCCTAAAAAAATCAGTACAGTCGGAATTATATATAGGGAGCTTGCAAAAAATGCTAAGGCAAATATTAGGGCTATCATCGTCCAAATAATCACATTGTGTACGTCAAATAGTTTTTTTAAAGTAGGGTTCATCGTGTTCTTTTTTCTCATTTTGCACTCTTCGGATTTATATGTGTATGTGAAGGCTTTAAAAATAACAAAGTAAATTAATACATTAATTACCATTCCAAGAGATTCATTGCCATGAATAAAATAAGGGATTTTCCAAAATGTTTTTCCAATTCCAATTTGAATAAATGGCGTTAATATCAACAAAATTCCAACTACAATCAATCTTTTTCCTGAAAAAGTTAGGGTGTTTGAGGCGGTGATGACTTTCTGTATTAATTTTAGTTGTTCTAACGCTTCTAGCTTCTCTTTGTCTTCAATGCTATTATTCGACATTTTCACTCTTCTCCTTTTTTAATAGTACTCTAAATAAGATAGTACTATTTATTTCGGCGGTTGTCAACTATATTTTGCAAATTTTTAAATATATTATAAAATTAATGAAAATAGGCTCTCTACTAATAGCTATTTACAGATTTTATAAAATAGTGTACAATACTAGCGGTTATTGAAATATTAAAAAAAACAAAAGGAGAAAAATGAAAAAATCACTCATTTTATCAACAAGCATCATTTTATGTGCTGCTGCATTTTCACAAAACACCATCAATCAGGTTAACACTTTTGGTTATACATTTTATAACCAAGGCCTTCATACGGTAGATGCTATGCAAACGATAGCCTCTACGGCTCCAAACAAGTCGGCTTATAATATGACGGCGCTACAATCTAATGTGAGTTATGGATTTGACAACGGATGGACGGTATTTAGTACTGTTCAATTTGGGCGTTCTTCGTCAACTAATAAAGAAACAGTTGGATTAGTTGGAGTTCCCGGAGTAATCGCTTTATCAAATCCTTGTATAAATAGTTCGGAACTTTCAACTGGTCTACAATTTAGTATCACTCCTGAATTAAAAACTGGTATTATGGTAGGATATATTAATCTTCAAAATACACCATCAACACCTTTATCTGCAGTTGGTACTTCATACACAGGAACTATACAATTTAAAGCTGTTGGTTTTGAATTTAACACTTATATTAAATATACTCCAGGAAAAAGTATTTATGCTATTTCTATGTATTACAACTCTATTTTTACTTCAATCAATCCTCAATATGCTTATAAATTAACACCCGAAACAACAGTAGGGGTATATGGTGCAGCTCAAATAACAAACCCTAATTTTCAATCCCTTGCAGGACTTTATTCACAATCAATTACCAACAACAACCTATTTTTCATGGAGAACTCTCTGGATATGTTAAGTATTAAACCAGGAATTACTTATACTCCGGCTGCATTAAAAGGTGCACTACAGTTTAGTGTATTTGGTGGGGTTGATGCCTTCAACTATAGAAGTTGCGCTCAAGTTAACACGGACAGTGTTACTTCTAGACCTTATGAAGAGTATCTATTAATCACCCCACAAGTGAATTTAACACTTCCGATTGGACAAAACTTTTTCTTTAATGCAATGATTCAATTTGACGCATACAACGCTATTAACGGTGTTTCTAATCTTGACTATCAAGCATATTACACATTTGACAAAGCATTTCATATGGATGCAAATACAAGTGTTGCCCTTGGATATTATTTCTAAGCTCCTCAATTATTAGATTAAGGTCCCCTCAGAAACCTTTGTGTGGCGCTATATATTTTTGAACTTTTCTTGATCTGTTAATTAGTTTTTTAGCTACGTCGCTAATATCTTGCATTGAAGTTTGTTTCTTTGGGAAAATACGGAATTAATAATCTATTTGTATTCTCATTAGTTCTTCTTTCTCGGGGATGGTGTGGAAGTACGAAATAGAAGTCAATTTCTAAAAATTCAGATATTTATTTGAACTTTGAAAACTCTTTTCCATTATCTGAGGTAAAAGGCTTTATATACAACCAAAAAAGTCAAGACGGTTTCTTGAAAAAAGATAGTGGTCTAATGAAAAGGTGAAAGTACAAAATTGTACTTTCACCTTTTTCCTATATTTTTTGGCTAATCAGTGATCCCTTCAAAGAGAACGGACTCAAATTTCTTTAACAATTCACTACAATAAGTTTTTTTGGCTTCCTTTGGAGTAATACTTTTAGAGTTTAAAAAAAGATCGACCAATTTCATCAATGTTTTAAGTTCATAAGACTCATTTATATTACACCGAGCTTCAAATTTTAAATATGAATCATTTTTATGGTTATATAAATTAATTAAATTGAAACAGAATATTTAACGTCATTATAATTGAAGTGGCGGCAAAATTTAATGTTTTAAGTGTGGTTTTAATATTTTGAAATTATTTTTAGAAAGTTTTATGATATATTTATCTTCAATGAGTTTTGCAATAACTCGCGACAATGAGGGACGGGAAACCTGAAAAAATTGAGCAAGTTCTTCTATGTTCATAGTTATTTTGGCAATTCTATCTTCAGAATGCGCCTGAAGATAAGCCATAAACTTATCTTCAATAGTCTTATGGTTAAAATTAAAGTATATTTTATTAGAAAGAAAACTCATGTTTTTAGAAAGAATTGTAAGGAAATTTTGAAGAAGTTGGGTATTTGATTGAAGCATTTCTGTAAAAATCACTTTAGAAATAACAAAGATAACGGCATCGCTAACGACTCTTAAATCAACAGGGTATTCTCCGCTCCCAAAGATAAAAGCAGGAGCCACCAAATCCCCGGGTTTTCTCATTTCTATAGGAAAAACATTTCCGTTATCATCAAGCATTTCAGCTTGAATACTACCATTGATGACAATCAGTATACCTGGAATTTCTTCACCACGATAAGCAATATAGCTTTCTTTGATAAATTTTTGCATTGTGTGCGTGTTGGAAGAAATAAGGCTAGTTATATCTTCTAATTTCATTTTTTTAAAAAGAGGCGTATTTTCTAAAATTTTAAACATTTTTAGTCCTTTTTTATTGTTTTTCCACAGTATAGCATAAATTGTTGAAAAAAACCACATTGCGTTAGCAACATGGCTTTAATTATTTATTTTAGTCTTGCAAGTAGCGCTTCTCTTTGTGTTTCATATCCTTTTTTTCCTAATAGTGCAAACATATTGACTTTATATGCCTCTACACCTGGTTGGTTAAATGGATTGATTGCATTTAAATACCCACTGATAGCACATGCTTTTTCAAAGAAGTAGAAAAGGTATCCAAGTGAATATTCTGAAAAATCCGGAACATTAAGTACTAAGTTAGGTACTTGGCCGTCTGTATGTGCTAAAATCACCCCTTTTAAAGCCGTATGATTAACCTCATCAAGGGTTTTCCCCTCAAGGTAGTTTAATCCATCTAAATCCACAGCCGCTTTTTTCATTAAAATCTTTTCTTCGATGTTTTCCACATTTAAGACGGTTTCGAACAGATGTCTCTCACCCTCTTGAATGTACTGTCCCATTGAGTGAAGGTCTGCTGAGTTGTCAACGCTTGCTGGGAAAATTCCTCTGAAATCTTTTCCTTCAGACTCTCCAAAAAGCTGTTTATACCACTCTGATACATAGTGACAATCTGGCTCATAGTTTACTAAAATCTCAATTTTTTTCCCTTTTCTGTACATGATGTTTCTA
>JAPLKR010000096.1 GCA_026387965.1 Fusobacteriota bacterium
CCTTCCTTGTGGGTTATTGAAAGCTTCGGCACCGTGATTTTCATATTCTTTCTTCCAATGCGCAATAATGCTACTTTCAGAAATACAGAAATGAAAGGACGTTTCACTATATGAAGCTTTGTTATGCTTCATATAGTTTATTATGTTTATCTTGAATTCGCTACTATTTTTTTCATTTTTATTTTTTTTTGTGATACCTTTAAACTCCACTCCCCGATATCTTTTTACCCATTTCAATATTTCATTGCCAGACTTTATCCCATATTTTTTAGCTAATTTAGTTGAACTCATTACCCCTGTATTATACTCTTTTACCACTAAACTCTTTAATTCATCACTATATTTTGACATAGAAAATGCCCCCCTTGATTAGACTCGCGTCTAACTTTTGGGGAGCGGTACACTGAAGGCTCTTTTTTTTAATTTGAATGCATATAGTTTCTAAGTGATACTTCTACAATTTTGCTCATAGGAATCATTGTTTTATCTGAATATTCTTTTAAAACTACTTTCAAATCTTTTGATATTGTCGTTGTAAACATCTCTCTTTTTCTAATCATCTTAGGTCTCCTTAAAATTTATTATTATATGATTTTTTATGGTGCTACGGTTTGATATACTTGGTTAAGTTGATAATCTTGCTAAATTTGAGCAGCATTTTTTGCACTAAAGTTTGAAAAAAATATAATTGATGAAAGCGTTAGTGTTAGAATTAAAACAGCTAGAATGCTTTTAGATTTCATTTGACCTCCTAGAAATCAAATGTGCCTAAATCAAGCTGTGTAGATTGTGCAGTTTGTGTTTGGTCAACAACAGGTATATTATGATCTGAGTCGCTATATAGCACATCTGAAAAACTAAAAACTGATACTGATATTGCAATTATAGCTATCAAAAAAATGTGAGTAATTTTTTTCATCTTTAATCTCCTCTTTGGAATTATTTGGTCACATACACATCTTAACACGCTAATTTATGTCAGTTTCCCAACATCTACTCTAAAATAAGGAGGGAATTGCAAAGTAATTAAAAAGCTATGTGTGATTCCTCAAATTATTTATATTCTCCAAGAAAATAGAAGCTTACAAAAAATAACACAACAAACCCGAAAATTTAATGCACTCTAATAAACGCTTCCCAGTTTATATTTAACTATTAAATCTGCGAGTTAAAATTTAAATCGCTACTTACATACTTTGTGTATCTGGGAGAATGTGATATAATTTTAATGTATGAAATGAAAGAAAAATTTTTTAATGATTTAAATATGAACCTTATGTTTATAAAGGTATCTCGGAACCACGTATTATTGGATATTACACTGTTTTCATATGTCTTGTCGTTAATTGAATGGAATAAATATATCTCAGTAAAGTTTGGAAGAGAATACTGTATGAAATAGAATTATATAAAAGTGATAAAGTAGGTGAATATGAAATATATCGTGTGCCCCGACTCATTTAAAGACTCCATGAGTGCTGTGGATGTGTGTGAAATAATAGCAGCTAAAATAACTGAAAGATTTCCCAATGCACAAGTCATTAAAATACCCCTTTCAGATGGTGGGGAGGGATTTGTAGCCTCCCTTGCTATAGCCACGCAGAGTGAAGTAGAAGTAGTAGAGGTTAGAGATGCATTGCTTAGACCAATCGATGCACACTACTTGCTACTTGATGAAGGGAAAACAGCGGTACTAGAGCTTGCTCAAGCGAATGGGCTTGAGCAGATTCCAATAAATTTAAGAAATCCGTTGAAGACGTCTAGTTATGGGACAGGAAAAATGATACAACATGTATTAGAGTGTGGAGTAAGTAAAATTATAATAGGTCTCGGTGGTAGTGCGACGAATGATGGGGGAATGGGGCTGCTTCAAGCATTAGGCGCCAGATTTTATGATTGTTTTTCACAAGAGCTTCCGGGATGTGGTGCGAATTTAAAAAAAATCGAAAATATTGATGTTTCAAATATCGACCCGAGACTTCAAGCGGTTGAACTGATTATAGCAACAGATGTGGAAAATTTACTTTTAGGTAAAAATGGCGCAACGTGGATTTATGGCCCTCAAAAGGGGGCTACACTAGAAATGTGTGAGAAACTTGAAAGTGGTATGACGCACTTTGCATTAAAACTAGAGAAGTTGTGTCAATGTGATTTGACCCACTGTGTTGGTGGTGGGGCAGCTGGAGGGGTTGGTGCGGTCCTTATTGAACTGTTAAGAGGAAAGCGTGTAAGTGGTATTGAATGGTTGCTCGACAAAGTTGAATTTTCCCAGAAAGTTATGGATACGGATATTGTTATTACGGGGGAGGGATGCGTTGATTTACAAACTTTTAATGGTAAATTAGTGTCAGGCATTATAAAAATGGTGGAATCTAGAAATATCAAGCTCATTATTATGGCTGGGCATGTTAAAGATGAAGCAAGAAAATTTGAAAATGCTTCGATTAAAATGTTTCAGATTACCCCCATTGGTCAAAAATTAAAGAATGCACTCATATATGCAAGGGTAAATTTAAGTGAATGTTTTAACAATTTTATCAAGTAATATATTATTTAATGATGTTTGATCATAAATTCAAAATTATAATAGTATTTACAATTTTGTGAAATTGGTGTATAATGAAAACTCTGGAGATTTTTTTTGATATGAAAAAATAATGGGGATAGAAACTTTTACAACTGATTTTAGGAGGCAACATGAATCAGAAGTTTTCTGTTAAAGAAACCTTATTTTGGATATTATGTGGTGTATCATTATTATTGGGAGTAAATCTGATTTTACATCCTTTAAATATTTATACATTAATTTTATTTGGCGTTAGTGTAATGGCTTCTTTGAGATTATATGTTGTCGATAATGACAACACAATCGAAAAAGAAGTAAGAAAAGCGTATCAAGATTATTTTGATGAGTTGAAAAGTGAATATTTGTCTGGCTATATAACACGAGCTTCGCTACATGCAATGGTTTGCAAGATTACCCAAAGCCTTGAAGGGGATAAATATAAGTTCATTAAAGTACGTGTGTTAAAACAGTTAGAGCGAGATACATTGAGAGTAAGCTAAAGAGAGATTAATCTCTCTTTTTTTATTGAATTAATAGCCGAATTAGTGTATTATAATAGTGATAGAATTAAAGTTTGAGAGTATAAAGCGAGGATCATATGATTAAAAAAGTAGTAGCTTTAGTAGTATTAATTGCAGGAATATCGACAATTTCTCTTTCGTATAATTGGAATACTCAAGCCAATATTGGGATTTCTAAAGTTTTAGCGGTAAGTTTTTTTAATGCGAGCAGCCAACACACTTATGCAAGTAGTTCTGTCCCACTTATTTTGTCGCTTCAAGAATACTATCAATTTCATAATGCACCTTTTTGGAATAATATCTGGTTAGGCGGAGGAATTGAGTATAATTCAATTCAAAATTATAACAATAATGGAGAGCAAGCAATGTTCTCAAATGTCCCGATATTTTTGGCAATGAGAATAAATGCCAATGTATCAGGATCTTCTTTAAACCCCTATATTGAGGGTAGATTGGGTCTAAATGCTCCACTGGGAAATCAACTGCCTCAACCTGTAGGCATGGGAGGTTACGCGGGATTTGGGATAGGAATATCGCAAGCGACTCAGTATCAATCAGGATTAAACGCAGAAATACTATTTGAACTTTCGCAAATTATAATGCAAAATCAATCTTTATTTACCACAAAAATTGGCTTTGCTGTTGGTTATAATTTTAATATGTCGTAGAAGTAAAATGTATCATGTTCTAAATCCCATTAAAGATCTACGTTTAAAGAAACCTCAATTCTCAATTAAGTGCAACTTAATTGAGAATTGAGGTTTCTTTATATTTTTAGACTTACACTTTGTTTAGAAATTGTATTACGTCACTTGAACTGTGCAATCTGTTTGAACAGAATTGTTATATGCTGAAGCAGTAATTGTTGTAGTGCCTGTTACTGATACATCACATGTAGCTTTTAAGTTTGCGCCCGCTTGTATGGCTGTTATGAAGGGCCTGTTACTGATACAGCACATGTAGCTTTTAAGTTTGTACCCGCTTGTATGGCTGTTATGGTGGCTGTACCCATTCCTACAAAGGCAACATTTCCATTTGCATCCACAGCTGCAACTAAGGGAGAATTCGATGACCATGTAACTTTTGCGGGATTATTTTTTGTTAATGTCAATTTAGTTTTGGTAATTGGCGCAGTAATAAATCCATATAAAGAAGTGGGAGAAAGGCTTAGTGTTGACAGAGTTACTGTTACAGCACATGTAGCTTTTGCGTTTGTGCCCGCTTGTATGGCTGTTATGGTGGCTGTACCTGACGCTCCAAAGCTAACCATCCCATTTGCATCCACAGTCGCTACGTTGAGATTATCTGATGACCAAGTCACCGTTCCGGGTTGTTCTATCGTTACTTTCAACGGAAACGCGGGCGATGAAGTATATCCCGTTAAAGTAGGTGGGGTAATGCTTAATGCCGGCTGAGTTACTGTTACAGCACATGTAGCTGTTGCTCCTGTAAGTGTTTGTGTGGCTGTTATGATAGCTGTGCCTGAAGCTCCAAAGCTAACTAAGCCAGTTGAATCTACTGTCGCTACGGCCGCGTTATCTGTTGTCCAACTAACTATTCCAGTTTTTACTGTCGTTTCTGTCAACTGAACAGGAGTCGCTGATACAAACGCTCCTATGTCATTTTGAGATATTGTTATCTGCGCTACTCCTGTTACAACTACAGAACATGTAGCTGTAACATTTGTTCCCAGTATCGTTGCTACAATATTTGTGGTTCCTGGACCATTCGCAACAATCACCCCTTCTTGATTAACTGTTGCAACACTATCATTTTGGCTTGACCAAACTATCGGTACTGTCCCAGTTGATTCAGTTGCCGTCAATTTCAATGTTCCAGATGCTGCTAACGTTGTTGAATTTTCAGATAGCGAAATTGAAAGTTTTGTTGGTGTAGAAGGTGTGTTTCCACTTCCTGCGCTTGAACATCCAAAAAGTCCTATCGCTATCACCATTACAATTACTACTATAACTATTTTTTTCATCTTTCCTCCTATTGATATTATTTTTTTCACAACAATATTCTTTGCCCGTTTTGTCGAGAATAATGCTATACAACCCCCCCTTTTATTTTAATAGCATGATTGTAAAACTATAATGTGTTTTTAATGGTTTCTTAAGATATTTTTCACTATGAGTTATGTTCACCATCGTTACATATAGTATATCACACTATTAATAAAATTTAAAGTTATTTTTAAATGCATTTATATATATATTATTTTCTATTAATCGACATATGCCGCCCCAAAGAAATATATCAGAAGAAATAAAAAAGATATTCCGAAATGAAAAGTATGTTGGAATATATAAACATGGAGGAATATCTAAATGAAATAACAATGGGAGCAGTATAGTACAACCTTTAAGACAAAAGTGGTTTTGGAAGTACTGAAAAACGAAAAATAATGGCAGAAATAGCAAGTGAGTTCAATGACTTACCTCAGAGTATCAACTCATAGAAAAAGATATTTATAGAGAATTCAGAAATAGATATGAATCCAAGTAAAATAGTCAAAGAATATAAAGAAGAAATAGCAGAGTTAATTCAAAGAATGAGAGAAATACAAAGCAAATCGGAGAATTTACGATTTAGAAAGAGTGGTTAGCGGTAAAGTTAAATAGCACAGAGTCGACAAGGTTAACCTTATCGACTCTGTGCTATCAGAATTGGCATTAACTAAGCTGTGGAACATACTAGGTGTTTCGACAAGTAAAGTCTACCTCTCTTGATCATACTACTGTCCACTTTACATTTTAAAATTAGTGTTGTTAGAACAGCGTAAAATGTATTTAAACTGGGGGCTACAGCGTATTCTAACGCTATTTCTTGTAGTGTTTTTCGCTCCTTTAAAGCTTCTATCGCTACCTCTTTTTTAAATTCTGATTTATAGTGCTGCCGTTTGTTCATGGAGTCCTCCTATTATTGGATATATTTTAGCATTTTATTCCTTACGTGTCGCTAACTTCTGTCCAAAATACCTACTCCATTATAGTTTACAATCAAAAATTATTAGTTCCAAAAATTAAAAGCAGAAAGAGAAAAAAATCTCTTTCTGCCGCTTAACCTTGGAAATATCTTTCTGAAAAATTCCGTCTCATTTTTCTGGAGCGGTATAAAATTATTCTTCAGAATCTGTAACTTGTATTGTATAAACAGTCGGATTGTTTTGTGAAATAGAAACATTTGAAAAATTTTCAAATAAAAACCCCGAAAATGCTTTTTCAAATTCTTCATCTTTAACAGATACTTCAAGGATCTCTTCCCACTCTTCATCATCAAACAGGTCAATAAGCTGAAAATCAACATTAAATTCTGGTATTACATCATTATTTTGAGTTTTAAATACAGCACGTTTTAAAAGAACTAAAAAGTCATCGATTCGGTATTGTGCAATTTCTAGATATTCTTCAACGCTAAGAGTAGGCTGTTTTGTTTTTTTTGATGCCATTTATTCCTCCAGTTTCATTTTAATATGTTATTATTTTATCATAGTAAATAACTTGTGTCTATATTCATTATGACCTAATTATAAGGCTATAAAATATAAAACTATCTATTGCAAAGGGAGTATGATATGATATTTATACAGGCATTGTTTTCCGTGAATGCTCAACAGTTGAATAAATAGAGCTGATAATATAACTTTAAATATACTAACTTGATGGAGGAAAAATGATCATTAGTATTACGCCCGAAATAGCATATTTGTTATTAGATAAGAAAATTACAAAAAATATGAATAAAAAAATTATCCGAAAAGTTAAATCTGAAAGCTGCAAAGGTTGTTTTTTCTTTCTTTATAGTAAATCAAGTTGTGCTATTAGCGAAGAGATCGAAGCACAACTTGGAAAATGTGAAGAAGATATTTTCGTTTCAATACAAAGAATGTGATTTTTTATTAACTATTATTAAGCATATAAAAACAGCGCACAAGCGCTGTTTTTTTGTTTTGATTATATGTTTTAATAATTGATGCAGAAGTAGAAAGTTGGTGGGGAAGCAAAAATTAGAATTAACTTGGGTTACATGGATAATTAAGTTGTTCTGGAGTCGAGAACATTGCTTGATGACCCTGAAAAATTTTACAACAAGAGAAACAGTAAAAATATGCCGTTACACCGGGGGGTAACCTTTTAGCGATAAAAGCTTTAGAACGAGAATATGCTGGTGGAGTAAAAATGTATCAATTTTGAATAAAGTGATTACGAGATCGTAAAAAAGGAAATGAGTAGGGATTATAAAAATATCTGAACCTGGCACAACAATTGATGGTAAGTCATCGGGTTGTTCCTTTATAGGTTATTTGACTTATTGATTTTTAGAAGATGGATATAAAATATTATGCAAAATGAAAAAAGAATTTCTTTGAAGAAGTCATAATATGCAGTTTTGAGAAGCTTTGTTTATAAACGATTCTGCGACTAATTGGCAGCTTTTGAAATGAATATGAAGATATGATGCATAAACATTTTTATATGAGTACCCTTCAAGCAGATTTATTTTAGCATCAATGCTTTTTATGATGCATGATTTTTTTGTATTGTCTTTTTCTATAACTTGGGATTTGTGAAAGATGTGGCCTTTAAAAGTATCACCTTTGCTTCCGATAAGGCAATCTTGTGAAAGTTCGCCTACAGCATAGCTTAAGGAGAGCTTGGCGTTCATGTTAGCTTCCATTGGAAAAATTCCTACTGATTTGAATTTCTTGTTTGT
Source organism: Fusobacteriota bacterium (assembly GCA_026387965.1). Classification (GTDB taxonomy): domain Bacteria; phylum Fusobacteriota; class Fusobacteriia; order JAPLKR01; family JAPLKR01; genus JAPLKR01. Next base: position 7,804 of record JAPLKR010000096.1, read on the forward strand.
TTCAAATTCGCCCAGATCCTCACAGAGATACATCAGTCCACCGCATTCGGCGTAAATCGGCATTCCGTTATCGGCAACAGTTTTTATTTGATTAATCAAAGCAGTATTAGCTGATAATTCAGATGCGAATACTTCGGGAAACCCCCCTCCGAGATAAATGCCGTCGATATTGTAAGGAAGAGCTTTATCATTTATCGGACTAAAATAGACAAGTTCGGCTCCGAGTCTCTCCAGGCAGTCAAGGTTGTATTGATAATGAAATGAGAACGCTTTGTCTCTAGCGACAGCAATCCTGCATTTGTATTTTTGATGACTGATTGTCTCAACTAGATATTGTAATGGGATTTCAACATTCAATTGTAAGATGAAATCAAGGTTAATAATTCTGGAGAAAATTTCGGCAAGATAGTTTGTCCTTTCCGAAATGTTATCTGTTTCGCTTTCTGTTATTAGCCCCAAATGCCTTTCATTGATAAAAAGCTTTTCGTCAGCAGAGATATACCCAATTATTTTGTCTTTATGCTGTGGAGAGATGGGTTCAATGATTTTTTCAAAATGTTTATCAGAACTGATTTTGTTTAATACCACTCCTGCAATTTTAAGTTCTGGGTTGTATTCAAATAGGGGATTTAACATGATTCCGAGAGTTTGACAAAACGAGAAACCGTCGGCAATGAGCAATATTGGGATGCCCAAATCAATAGCAATTTGTGCAGGATTGTTGCCGTCATTGTTCCAGTCGTCGAAGAGTCCACCGACACCTTCTACGACCAGTGCATCGGAAGTTTCAGCGTATGAATAGAAAGTCTCTTTTAAAATCTCTTTTTGCCTGTAATTTTCACCAAAAGGGGTTAAAAGAAACTTATCAAGGTTAATGCATGGTGTGCCTGTAATTTTTGCATGGTATGAACTGTCTATATAATCGGGCCCTAGTTTGAAACTTCTTACATTTAATCCTTTTTTTATCAGAAGCGAAAGAATTCCTTGTGTGGCAGTAGTTTTTCCAGTGCCACTGGTTATGCCTGCAATCATGAAAGCTATCTTTTTCATATTAGTATATATCCTCCATCTGGGGTCATTGTTCGATTTTATCCTCATCAAACTTCATTTTTCTTTCAGTTTAACACAACATCATTTTTTTTGCAACGGACCCCTTAATTATAATGTGTAGTAACGTTTTTTTTAATTAATAAATGAAGAAGTCCTAGATTTTCACAGACATATTTCTTTAAATCATTTAGAAAATTTAGTAGAAATGGGAATTCTCGTTGAAATAAAACTTAGTAGAAGTAAATTTTTTATCAATCAATGACTCTATGATCTTTTCAAAAAAAACTAACGGTAAGTAAAAAAAATTAATCTTCGAAATATAAATAAAAATTATGAAGACATTTTCTATGAAGAGCATGATTTTCTTAATTTGTTGAAATATTGAAACTTTAAAAGGCTTTAATAAAATGCACGAAAATCGAAAAAAAAAATTTTTACAAGAATAAGATTTGTTTTTAGGCGACATTGTCGTATTCTCCAAGCAAATTATCATATTTACAGAGTAAGGTATAAAAATGAAGGAAGTGTAACAGCAGATAAAAAACACGCAACCCTCAATGAAAGAGGTTAAAAGTAAAAAGCGACCTCACGTCAGAAAACAACAATGAAATCGCTAAAAATTAATTAATATTTTTGTTAATGAGATATTAGTCCACATGGACAAAATATGGTGAATCTCTTTTATTATCTACTGAGTAGTGATAGAGTTGGTGCAGAGGAAGAGACTCGAACTCTCATGGATCTCTCCATACGGACCTCAACCGTACGCGTCTACCAGCTCCGCCACCCCTGCATAACATAATAATTATAAAATATTTTAGAATAAATGTCAATATTAAATTTAGTGTCATTTCATTGAATTGTTTTATAAAATGATATATACTATGTATTATAATAATCCTTAGGAGGCAAAGTGAAAAATCTAGTATTGGATGTAATCAAAAGCAGAAGAAGTATTAGAAAGTTTAAATCAACCCCAATTACTGATGAAGAGCTCTTTACCATTATTGAAGCAGGTAATTTCGCACCGAGTGGTCACAATGAGCAGCCATGGCACTTTACAGTGGTGAAAAACAGCTCGCTTATTGATGAACTGAGCAGTGACGTAAAAAAAGAGTGCGAGACATTTCCTGAACCATTTATTCAATCTATGTCAAAAAATGCAGCTTTTCATGTGTTCTATCATGCACCAATGGTAATTGTTGTATCAGCAATGCCAAATGGTCTTACAAAAGTGGAAGATTGTTCTGCAGCAACACAAAACATTTTACTTGCTGCAGAGTCACTTAATATAGGAACGTGTTGGATAGAATTTATTAATATAGGATTTAAAAATACTGAATTTAAAGCAAAATACCTTAAAAAGCTTGAAATTCCTGAGGGAGCTACGCCAACTATGGCAATAGCGATTGGTTATAAGGATATGCCTAATATTCCTGTAAAAAGAAAAAACGAAACATGTTATAACATAGTAGAGTAATTTAAAGTAGGCAATATGCCTACTTTTTACTTTTATAGTCATTAGTAAAAATATGTATATAAATTATCAAAACATATTGACAAAATAGTAGAAATAGGATATAATTGATAATTGAATGATCCTTTCCCACAGTCCGAGATCAATCAAAAAGTAATGGAGGTAGTTGAGGTGAAAAAATCAACTAAGACACTAAGAACCGAAGATGTTGTTAGAAACTGGTATACAATTGATGCAGAAGGAGTTATTCTAGGAAGACTCGCATCAAAGATTGCAATGATATTAATGGGTAAAGAGAAATCTACTTACTCACCAAACATTGATGGTGGAGATTATGTTGTTGTTACAAATGCAACTAAGTTTGCTGTAACAGGTAACAAAATGGAAGATAAGAAATATCACCACTACAGTGGATATAAAGGTGGTCTAACTACAAGAAACCTTGCTGATATGTTAGAAAGAAAACCTACTGATGTTATCAGACTAGCTGTTAAAAACATGCTTCCAAAAAATAAATTAGCTGCACAAAGATTAAACAGATTAAAAATCTATGTTGCTTCAGAACATGAGCATGCAGCACAAAAACCAACAAGCTTTACGCTTTAATTTTAGGGAGGAATAACAGTGAGTACAGTTTATTATGGAACAGGTAGAAGAAAAACTTCAACAGCAAGAGTAAGAGTAATTGCTGGTGAAACAGGAATTGAAATCAACGGAAGAGACGTTGTTGATTATTTTGGAAGAGCGGCTTACAGAATGATTCTTGAGCAGCCATTAGTTTTAACAAATACAGTAGGGCAATTTAAAATTTCTGTAAATGTTAAAGGTGGCGGACTTACAGGGCAAGCTGGAGCTATTAGACACGGTCTCTCAAAAGCTTTATTAGAGTATAACTTAGAGCTTCGTGGAATACTTAAAGCTGCAGGATTCTTAACTCGTGACTCAAGAATGGTCGAGAGAAAGAAATATGGAAAGAAAAAAGCAAGAAAAAGCCCTCAGTTCTCAAAACGTTAATTTGGGTCTACTTAAACAAACTATTATTTTCAATACTTTGCGAATTTCAAAAAGTATTTGTTGCGTAGTTAATTTTAAAAAGTATAAAAGATAAGGCTTTAATGCCTTATCTTTTATACTTTTTATTCAATATTTTCATGACCTTATCATCACCGTTTTTCAGTACGTGAGAATATAAATTTCAGAGAGAGCAACTTTTGTTAGACCAAAACAAGAAATTTTATCGAGCCCTTCGGCATAAATAATGTAGTTAATATTGTCTAAATTTTCAAACTAAGCAAGTCTTGTGATTTTGTTTATATATGTATCTTAGAAATTGATCTACTCCAAATTTAGGAAAAAACATATGACAAGAATAAAGAGAGATGTTACAATCATCGCTCTTTTTATTATATTTTGCTTGAAAATTCATAAAATAATGTTATAATAAGATCAGAAAAAAATTAGTCTTAAAATCAAAGTAAAAGTATTTGTAGAAAATGAGACTATTAATAACTATTCTGTGGTGTTAACATAAAAAGTGGCTATGTAAGAGTGAAGTACATAGATTATCAAAAAGATGTGCTAAAACATGTCTGATGCAAAAAAATCTTTCAGGAGATGATATCAGGAAAGAATTAAGAGCGTCCAGAGCTACAAAAACTATGAGAGTAACTTCGTAAAGATGATGTAGTGATAATTATTGATTTAACCTTGGAAGAAGTGTAATAGACTTATTTCCTTAATTGATAAAGTTGAAAATATTAGTGCCCATTGAACATCGTTGGAGGAATCCTGGATAAGTACGACAACGAGATATGGAAAATATTATTTTCTATCTTTTTAGAAATTAGCCAATTTGAATGAGATATTATTAATAAAAAAAAAGGAGATAAAAATGAAAAAAATAAGAGAATTAAACTTTTATGAAACAGCTTGTGCACTAGGGCATGATTTAGGTCATGGAGCATTTAATATGACAATGGGATTTGAAATTAATAGAAAATTAGACGTAGAAATTTTGAGAAATGCCATTCGTTATTCGTTTGAATCTCATCTTTTACTTCGTGCGATTCTGTTTTTTGAAGAAAACCATTATATCTTTATTGAAAATAATGATTTTAATAAAGTATGCATCAAAGTTGAAGAGTGTGATAAAATGTTAGAGGAATGTTTTAGTGAAGAGCAAGATACAAGATTTTGCAATTCAGAATCTTTGATTCGTTTCAGAGTTATTAAAAAGCATGAAACAGATCTATTTTTAATGTCAATGCATCATGGTCTTGGTGATGGGATGTCAATGTGGAAAATTATTAGAGAAATTTTTAACAGTTATTTGAAAATTCAGAAAAATGAAAAAGTTATTCTGAAAAGTATGAAATATGATAAGAGTTTAGAGGATGTTGTAGAATCTGAAGTGAGTAAGCTAGGCGAAATAATAGAAAACTCATATAATAAGGAATTCATACTAAATAAGTATGTTCAAATAGAAGAGCGAAGTACAGGAGTTCAGCTTATTCACATAGAAAAAAATGAGTTCAAAAAAATTGTTATAGAAGCAAAGAAAATGAGTATTACAGTTAATTCATTTTTAACACGAAATTTATTTGAAAGTATTGTCAATATGCTAAAAGTGCCTTCCGAAATTACAATTAATACCCCTTTTAATCTTTTTACACAATTTAATGTTATCGAACATTTTCCTGATACTGATTTTGGTAATGGGGTTGGTATGATTGTTCAAAAATATAAAAGTGATGATTATTCTACATTTTGTGAATGGTCGATGAAATTTGAAAAAGAATTAAAAGAGAAGATAAAAGTGTATAAAATTTCTAAGTTATCGGTAGATAACTTTTTAAGTGCGAAACATCTTATAGAAACCTTAATAGAACAGTCTTCTAAAGGAACCATTCCATTGGATTTCATGCATAGTAATATTGGGAAAGTAACGCTACATAGTGAATTGGATTCACAAATAAAAGGTATGATTTCTGGCGGCGGTAGAAGAATGGGAGATCAAGTATTATTTGTTGTTCCCATATCCATTGATGGGGAGCTTTATGTTTCAGTAAGTTTTACAAGACCGTTTGTATCGGATGAGTGGGTCCATGAGTTTGTGAAAAATTACAAAAATAATTACAGAAGGGTTATTGGTTAATTATGGAATTTCGTGAAGAAAAAAAGAGTTTACTATTCTTTGTGTTTGCATTTGCAATAATGGGAAATTATTGTTTAGATAGTTTTTTACCATCAGTATCTAATATTGCTAAAACATTATCGACAGATGTCGGGAAAATAGAATTGGGATTTGCATTAAGTGCGATAGGCTTAGCGATAGGTAGTTTTATATTTGGAATGCTTACATTGAAATATGGTAGACGAAGTTTAGGTTTAATCTCGCTGATTGTTTTGATAATTGGAGAATTATTTTGCACATTTCATTTAAATGTGGAGTTTTTTTGGATATCAAGAATTATAGTAGGTATAGGTGCAGGCGCATTAATAACGATAATAGTGACCATACTTACTGAAGTGTTTCAAGGTGAAGAAATGGTGAAATATAACTCCTTTCTTATGTTAACAATTGCATTATTACCTGCCGTTTCACCATTTTTTGGAGGTCTAATACAAACATTTCTAGGTCGATGGGAGTATAATTTTATTATACCGATGGTACTATTTATAATACTATTTATACTGTATTTTAGAAGTTTTAAAGAGTATAAAGAAGTTTCACAAGAGGTTTCAATTAATGTTGGAAAAATTATTAAAGAGTATTTTATCCCTTTTACAGAACTAAAAGCTACATTTGCAATTGTTGCGGGAATTTTTACTTTAGGAAGTATTTTTTTTTATTTAACAATTGGGCCCACGCTATTTGAAAGCGATTTGCATTTAACCCCATTCCAATATGGTGGATTTTCTGCATTGAATGCAGTAGGTTTTTTATGCTCTTCGTATTTAAATATTTTTTTGATAAAAAAAGGTATAAGAAAAATAATGATTTTTGGTAATAGTGTGGCTTTGATTGCAGGAATATTAATGATAGTACTATTTTTTAAAGTGGGATTATCTATTTTAGTAATTGTAGGGCCATCTGTTCTATTTATTTTCGGATTAAATCTAGTTCATATCAATACTCTACCAAATGCAATTTTTGTATACAAAAAGAAAAGAGGCAATATTGGAGCTACTTTCATATTTATTCAAACCTTATTTGCAGCTTTTTTTGGAATTTTTGCATCTTCTGTGAATATTGAAAATCAAAAAATTATTGGAATTGTATTTGTATCAACGTCAATCATACTTTTTGTAATCATGAGTATTATATTTCATAAAGATAAAGGAGAGGTAAAACAATGAAGAGAGTAAGTGACGCACAGAAGCGCATGTATTTTGAAGAGATGAAAGCAAAAGGAGAGAGAGTCTATAATATTAATGTATTCTATGAGATATTAGGGAAAATAGACTATAAAAAGTTAAAAGAGAGTGTAAAGAGCATAATCAATGAAGAAGAGAATTTAAGCAGTAAATATCACTTAATAAATGAAGAAGTAACGAAGCAAGAGAATGAGAAAGAGATAGAAATAATAGAAAAAGATATCTCAGAAGCCGAGATAAGAAATTTCATAAAGAATTATAAAAGTGTAATAGATATTGAAAAAGGTCCTGTAGTAAGAGTATCTATATTAAAAGTAAGTACAATATACTGTATTTTAGCAATAGAAGCGCATCATATATCAATGGATGGAACATCAGTAGATATACTACAAAATAAGATATTAAACCGCTATCAAGGAAAAGAAGAGTTGAAAAAGGTTGAAGATCAAGAAATAGAGATAGAGAATGATATATCAATAAAATCAGAAGAAGCGAATCAATATTTTGAGAATGAAAACAAACAAGGGTATGAAGCGTTAGAGATAAGAGAATTTCATGAAAAAAATATTAAGAATAGTGAAGGCTTCAGTGTAGAAG
>JAPLKR010000005.1 GCA_026387965.1 Fusobacteriota bacterium
AAAAATAACATTAATAAAACCGTAATTAACGGCAAGACAAACTTAAGTATCATTACAATCAGCATCAATTGATTTCCGCCACGTTCATCTCTATTATCTCGGCTATTAGAACTAAAAATAGCACTCCAAAATAGCATATCAATCACCATTAACATCAAATTACTTAACACAGATGCAATTATGGTTAATTTAATATCACCATGGCGAATATGAGAAAGCTCATGTGCCAATACAGCTTGAAGTTCATCTCTTGAAAGTTTTTGAGCAAGCCCTACTGTTATCGCAATCATAGCATTTTTTTCACTAAATCCACTTGCAAAAGCATTCATATAATTTGCATTAATAATATAAATTTTCGGCATATACTGCATACCTGCTGCAATTTTCATCTCTTCTACTATATTGTATATCTGTTTTTCGAGCATTGTAGATTGATTATCCGAAGTAATCTCTTTATACTCTGTCCCTACCATCATAATTCGGTTATGGAAAAATAGTGTGATTGCAATTGAAACTATCGCTACAAAACAAAATATAATAGTTGCGTAAGGAATAATATTGAAAGTAACTAAATTAACAAAAAGTGTTCCCACTGAATAATATCCATGGTATATACTGCTTTGAATTACAATATCAATAATAAGTCCAACAATAAGATAAATGAGAACAAAAAGTATTAATACAATTACTGTCTTTCTCGAGTTCTTCTTTAATACTTCACGAAAATTTGTGCCTGTATTCACATTACCTCCTATTGAAAACTTCTAAGAAGTTCAATTTCTTCTCGCCAAAGTGTCTCATCAATCGTTTCCAAAATAATTGGCATCAAATTAAAGCGCTCGTCTTTCATAAATCTCTTAAAAAAATCTATTCCAATTAGTCCTTTGCCAATTGATTCATGTCTGTCTTTTTTTGATCCCAGTTTTACCATTGAGTCATTAAGATGTATACCTTTAAGGTATTTAAACCCAATAAGTCGATCAAATTCATCAAAAGTATGAGTATATCCAACTTCAGTTGAAATATCATATCCTGCAGCAAAGGCGTGACAAGTGTCCAAACATACTCCGATTCGATTCTTATCTTTAACCCCTTGAATAATATGGGATAAATGCTCAAATTTATATCCTAAATTACTACCTTGCCCTGCTGTGTTTTCTATCACCACAATAATATCAGGAACCGTTTCGTGCGCCAAGTTTATCGAATCGACCACCAAATTAAGTGCTTCTTCTTCACTAATTTCTTGTAAGTGGCTTCCTGGATGAACATTAAGACGGTCAAGCCCTAAAAGTTTTACTCTTTTGAGTTCGTCAATAAAGCTATCGAGGGATTTTGCTCGCTTCTCACAGTCGCTATTTGCTAGATTAATAAGATACCCAGCATGTGCTAGAACCTGGTTAGCATCAAATCCATTTGTTTTCATTGCGCTCTTAAAACTTTCAATAACCTCTATTTCTAACGGTTTTGCATTCCACTGCCTTTGATTTTTTACAAATAAGGCAAAAGCATTCGCATTTATTTTAACGGCATTAGTCACTGCATTAAATACACCGCCACTTGAACTTGTGTGGGCACCCATAAATTTTTTTGTTTTCATTTTCTACCTCTAAATTCTCTAGAATAGGTATCTTAACTCTAATTATACCACATCTTTATATCATAACTAAATTAAAATATTCTTATACTATCGAAAAAACTACTTTGATAACACTTCCACCATTTTTTAAGACTTGCGCCTAACTTATGGGCGAACCATTACTAAAGTAGAATTTTTAAAATATCTACGCTATAAAAATTTTATCTTTATTCTTTAATTATATATTTTAATGCGTTTTCCATATTTTTTTAAATTTATAAGCATTCTACAACTATTTACATGATTTTGCACAACACTCTCTAAATAATTTTCCACTACCACATAAACACAAATCATCTAACGATATTTTAAACCCCATCTCCGCTCTCTTTTTCATAGAAATCATTCCATCATATGTCCATCTACCTTTATGCCTTATAATATGCGCAATCTCATAATGAATATGCTCAGCATATCCAACTTGAAAGTGAACTTTAAATTCAACTAACGCATGGGATGAATCAAACTCATCATTTTCAACTGATACTATTTCGAGTTTATTAAAATGAACTGCTTCAATCCAACTTTCAATAGTCTTTTGATTTAACTCTCTTCTAACATTATCAGAGTTTGTAAAAAGAATATAGTCCAAATTTTTTTCACAAAATCCTGAATACCTTGACTGAATTAATTCACTTGGAGTATTGACAATATCCTCTTTTAATAAATATTTCATGCAACATTTTTCAAAAGTTTTACCACTTCCACAGTAACACGATTCCATCTCTCCCCCATTTTGTTACGATATTTTTTTATGTTCTGAAATCTCCGGAACTGAAATTCTTTTAAAGACAGTGTTTAATTTGAAAATAGCCTCATCTATTTCACCTCGTGTAATATTTAAAGCAGGAATAATCCTTACTGTAGAGCTTCCTGCTCCAATTAAAAGCAATTTTTCATTAAATGCCTGTTTCAAAATTTCTGAAAGAGAATCCCCTACCTCTAACCCTAACATTAGACCTATGCCTCTAACTTCTTTAATCATTGAATAATTAGATTTTAATTCGCATAATTTTTCAAATAAATAATCAGAAACATCATAAATGTGAAGTAAAAAATTGCGAGTTCTAATTTTTTTGACAATGTAATTTACGGCACTCATTGCCAGAGCATTTCCACCAAAAGTCGAACCATGCGAACCTATTTTAAAACATGCTGCCACATGTTTTGTAGCTAAAATAGCGCCAACGGGAATTCCACCACCAAGTCCTTTTGCTAAGCAAATGATATCAGGTTTTACTCCAAAATATTGATAAGCATAAAAAGTTCCGAGCCTTCCTATACCACATTGAACTTCATCAAATATCAAAACAATATCGCGCTCACTACATAATAGTTCAATTTTTTTCAAATACTCTCTATCCGCAGCAATAATTCCACCCTCACCTTGAACTGGTTCTAAAATTATTGCAATGGTTGTCTCTTTAATTTCTGACATTAAAATATCATAGTCATTAAATGGAACATATGAAATATCTTGAAGCAGTGGGCCAAAACCATTTCTATATTTTTCTTGTCCTGTAACACTTGTTGCTCCTAATGTTCTGCCATGAAAAGAACCCGTCATTGAAATAATATGGTTTCTACTAATCTTTGATGAATTTCCATAGGCTCTACATAATTTAACAGCACTTTCAACCGCTTCTGCACCACTATTACAGAAAAAAGCTTTTTCAAAATGTGTATGATTCACAAGTCTTGACGACGCTTGTATTAACTCTTTAGTCCAATATAAATTAGAGACATGCACAAATTGTTCTAATTGTTCTTGAAGCACTGTTATCAGCCCACGATCACAATGTCCTAAACTATTTACAGCAACACCACCTATCAAATCAAGATACTCTTCTCCGATTGTATCATAAAGGTATCTTCCTCTACCTTTTCTAAAAATAACTGGAAATTTTTGATATGTTGACATTAAGTTTTTCTCACCAATTTTTATCATATCCATAATTTCCCCCTCGCTCACATAAGTACGATAATAGAGAAAAACAAGCAAACTCACCTATTTTATTAATAATAACTTTTTCTGTATTATAACATTAATTTATAAAAAATCAAATTAATTAATGATAATTATATGTCAATCTCTTAAAAATCATTACACTCTTGATTATTACCTAACAATATGCTAATATATAAATAAAATATAGGAGGATGTGTGAATTATAAAACTAAAGAGGTATGTGCTACAGAAATAAAATTTGATATCGTTGATGATAAGCTCATTAATGTTAATTTTACCGGTGGTTGTAACGGGAATTTAAAGGCTATCGCGGTATTAGTCGAAGGTATGCCAATTAATGAAGTTATTCAAAAACTCAAAGGAAACAGTTGTGGACCAAGGTCTACGTCGTGTACAGATCAATTAGTTTTGGCCATTGAAACATATTCAAAATAGAAAACCCCTTGGAAATATTTCCAAGGGGTTTTCTATAAAGCAAATTCGTATCCAAACATAACTCCAATAGATTGAGTACCACTCTCTGGCATTCCAGGAACAATTCCCATAAGAGGTTTGGTAAAATAATTATAATTAAGCTCGAGTAGCAACCCACTGCTCAACAAACTTCCCGCTGCCATACTAAAATAAATCGAGTTAGTTAATTCTTTTACTTGACAATTTGCACCCGCTTGGTTAAAGGCTTGTCCAAATCTTACTAAAAAAAAGGGTATTGATTCCGCTTGATAATCTAGTGAAAAGCGATATCGCAACGAACTATACACCAATGTACTTCTTACAGTCCCATTATCAAAAGTTGCCGCATACCCTGTTCCAATTCCATAAGCTAATCTATTAGTAAAATTCACATAAACTGTTGTGTCTCCATTTATTTGAAAAACTCCATTTTTTGACATTTGACCACGCGTAAAGGCTCCCTGAGGACCCCCTTCAACAACTATGGTAATCGGTGCACTAACCATTTTTTCAGAATAGGGATTATCAAGTGCATTAACCTCTTCGTGTGTATATGATAGCGTATATGGATGAATGGTGGCGTAGTCCTCTACATCTGTTGCAAAACCAATCGAAGTTATTAAAATAATTGAAAATAAGGCAGATATTATATGAATTAATTTTTGCATTTGACTTCCCAAAAAAATTTTTTATATTACTATTATAACAAATATTGAAAATATTTAAAAGCCTTATTGAAAATAGTATGAAAGAGCTCCCAAAAAATTAGTTGTAAAAATAGTAATCATTTCATTTGTTTGATCAAACCCTGAAACACCAAAGCACTCAACGATATGTGGAGCATCTTTTAAATATTTACAATCATAGGGATTTTTTGATGAAATTACTACTACATTACTCTCACTTTGAGTATGCTCTGCAATATATGAATTGATGTAATGATCATTATGAGTTAAATTATATGTAATAACTAAAATTGCATCATAGCGTCCTTGTTCAACATGAATAGGGGCATTATATTCACATAACTGCGACGTCACGAAAGCTCCATTTTTTTCTAAAAAATTCTGAGAAGTTTCTAAAAGCATTTTTTTTTGTGCAAGTACTAAAATATTTTTGCCTCTCACTTCAAATTTAGCAATCCCTTTTCCATGATATAACACCAACTCTTTTGCAATCTTAAGGCAATAATTTTGATGTACATCACTACCTACATTTTTTTTCATTAAAGCATATTGTTCTCTTTTTTTCACTTCATTATCTATAGCATCAAAACCTTCTGAAAGCGATAAGATTTTTTTATTAATTAATCTTCTGCATGAATTTTCGATTCTTTCTAAAAATTCCTTATCTTTCAAAGCTGCTTGGTATAACTCATTAAAATAATTTTTAAATATTTCAATCTCTTCTGTTGATGAAATTTTTAAGGGCATGACCACCATGTCAGCGCCCGCACATATGGCAATTTTTGAACTCTCAACAGGTGAAAAATTATCTTCAATTGCTTTCATTACAAGAGCATCTGTTAATATAATCCCTTTAAATCCTAATTCATTTCTTAAAATATCTGTTAATATTTTTTTTGAAAGCGTTGCTGGAGTTTCAATATATTTATTCAATTTTTTAGAGTAAATGGTATTGGAATCTAACTCTTTTGCAACGATATGCGCTGTCATTATCATCTCTACACCATTTTCAATACATGCTTTAAAAGGAGGAAAATCAACATTTTCAATCTCATTTAATGTGTTTTCACTATAAGTTGTCCCTAGATGCGAATCCAAAACAGTGTTCCCGTGTCCTGGAAAATGCTTTGCACATGAAAGGACTCCATGTGTTCTCATTCCTTCGATATATGCTAATGCATGCCTTGTTACAACTTCAGGGCTTTCACTAAATGATCTGACTCCTATGATGGGGTTTTTGGGATTACTATTTACATCTACAGTGGGAGCAAAATTCAGATTAATACCTAAAGTTGAAAGTTCCAAGCTCATAATTTCCGACATTTTCTTAGTAAGCATCGTATCATCTTTTCTGCCAAGGGCCATATTTCCAGGGGTTTTACTTCCTTCTTTTAGTCGATATACAATTCCACCCTCCTGATCAATTCCAATAAATTTCGGAACCCAGTGTGTATTTTGAATATCACGCACCAACTGGAATGTTTTATCATTACTTTTACAATTCGTTGCAAAGAGCGCCAGTGCTCCAACTGGGTATTCTTGAAGTAACTTTTCAACTTCAACATTCATAACTTCAAATGCACATTTAGCTCCCTCTTTTTCTCCAAAAAAAGTAAAATCAATCATCATAAGTTGCGCAAGCTTTTCCTTTAAGCTTAGTTTTTGAAGGATTTCCTCAGCATATAATTTCATTACTTTCCCCTTATATAATTTT
>JAPLKR010000101.1 GCA_026387965.1 Fusobacteriota bacterium
TATATGATTGTTACTTAGCTTATTCGTTGCTCCACAGCGCTTTTTTCGCTCTTTTGAGAGCTTTTCTGCTTTGAGTGTACTATAATTGCCGTTCAGACTATTTCTTATTAACTCTCGACTTATAGTGCTTTTACTGCGATTAAGATTTCCCGCTATACTTGTTTGTTTTTCTCCTCGGGCAAGCATCATCTGTATACTTTCGCGCTCTTCTATGGTAATATGGGTATAGCTCATAAGTTAAAGTCTCCTTAATGTGATCGTAACCTACATTATAACAGACTTCCTTCTTATGGGCTTTTTTATTACCTTTATTTTTCTCTGTTGCACTTAATTATACACTCACCCGATAATAAAAAATCACACCTAGTGTGTGATTTTTTATTATCGGGTGAGTGTATTTAATTTTATGTCTCCCATCTCGTTAATGATGGTTTTTTGAGGAACTAAAACACCCGTGTTCAAATTCGTATATGTGTTACTGCTAACATTTTTTCCATCAAGATATACGTCCCCTTGCTTCACGGTTGCTCTTAAATTGCCTATATCTCCAAGATAAAATATATCTCCTATTTTCTCAACAAGCGACAGTTCAAAGTTGGTTGGCATATTTTGTAAGACAACATTTCCCATATCATCTTCAATTTTCAAACTACATTTTTCAGGTAAATTTTGTATCGTTATTTTTCCCATTCCATTGAGTACTGTTAAAGATTTCAATGATGCTTGCGAACTATTTTGAATAGAGATATCCCCCATGCTCGCACTAAAAAGCACAATTTGAACATTATTCTTTATAATATTGGCAAAACTAATATTTCCAATTTCTGAAGTGGCCGTAATTATTTTCAAAGGGCTAGATGCAGGAATGCTTAACGTTAAAATATCAAGTAAATTTAAATCATCTGGTAGCGTCGTTTCAATCGTTGCAATGCCATCCTTTATTTGCGTAACAACGGGATATTTTTGAGTTGCACTTCCAGATATTTTGTTGCTTTGTGTATTAATAACCGTCGATGTAACATTATATTCATTACTTGATGAGAAAGTTATTAATAAGTTCCCCACACGATTTTTAATATTAAATTGAGTTATACTTAAATTCATATATTCTAAAAAATCTTCACCTTTTTTATCTTTTTTGATCTCCATCACTTCTTTAATCTCTTCCCCTACTAGAAATCGAATTCTATCGCTATATTCCGTTGCTGCGCGATATACCATTTTAGCAACTTCATCTAATGAGTCACTGCTTGAAGGGTGTGTAAATATTATATCTCTTGATTTAATATAATCTTGATAATAGTCACTTTTTTCATTTTGCGCTAGTGTAAAGTGCGTCTTTCTCTCATTTGCTCCCGAATTTTTATAATCCGTCACAACCATTCTCGACTTTACTCCCAGTGGGTTAAGTTCATAATTAAGACCCTCACAAAACCCTTCTAGCGCCCATTTGGATGCATTATAACTTGCCATAAACGGGTGCGTAATCACACCTGATACACTTGAGAGTGTCAAAAAAAATCCTTTTGAACGTTTCTTGAAATGTGGAATAAATTCTTTGTATACTATCATAGGAATTTCAACATTCATTCGCCACATATCTTCGAGTAGTTCTATTTCCGTAAAT
Organism: Fusobacteriota bacterium; assembly: GCA_026387965.1. GTDB lineage: Bacteria > Fusobacteriota > Fusobacteriia > JAPLKR01 > JAPLKR01 > JAPLKR01. Next base: position 1,628 of record JAPLKR010000101.1, read on the forward strand.
TCAAGTGGCCCAAAAACTTTATAATCTAATGTATTAATCACTATATCTACTGTCCCAAAAGTATCAAACACTTTGGAAACCATTTTTTTAATGCTACCACTCTCTTGGCTATTCCATAAAAAATACCTTGCCTCACTCGAACTTCCAATACTGGTCTCTCCATTGAATCCAACGGCCACATCAAAGCCATTTTTCACAAAATAATCTACAATCCTCTTTCCCACGTTATGGGAAGCATCTGTGATAAATACGGTTTTCTTCAAAATTCAACTCCTTAAACAAAATACTTGATATATCTTATATATGTAGTATAATATGATTAGAGCTTTTTAGCAACTTGAAATTTTGGAGGATAGGTGAAAATTCAGGAACTTTTAGCAAAAATTAATCAATTGGCAAAAATTGCCAAAGAAAGAGAGCTTACTCAAGAGGAAAAAATGGAACAACAACATTTAAGAAAAATTTACCTCGATGGATTTCGCTCAAATTTAAAATCTCATCTTGATTCGATAAAAATTATAGATAATCATGAAAATAATGTTGAAAAACACTAATTATTACTACACTTTTTTCATAAAAATGGTATAATATATTAAAGTAGTTAACACAATATAAAAAAAAGGGGTATCATTCTATGAAACGTATTATTCATACAGAAAACGCACCAGCAGCACTTGGCCCATATTCACAGGCAATAGAAGTCGACAACACTCTTTATGTTTCGGGACAAATTCCGTTTGTTCCAGAAACAATGCAAATTATTTCAGAAGATGTACAAGACCAAACAAAACAATGTTTAGAAAATGTCGGTGCTATCCTACGCGAAGCAGGGTACGAGTACGAACATGTTGTAAAGGCAACTGTTTTTATTAAAGATATGAATGATTTTCCAAAAATTAATGAAGTTTATGGCAAGTACTTTGAAAAAAATTCTCCTGCCCGCGCGTGCGTTGAAGTGGCGAGACTTCCAAAAGACGTGAAAGTTGAAATTGAAGTTATTGCTGCAAAATTAAAGTAATCTAAATTTGTAAAAAGCTCTGACTTTCAGAGCTTTTTACACCAATTAAAAGGAGAAGAAATGTCAAAAGAAGGCATGGAGTCAATGGATAGCAAGCAAAAAGCTATTGCTATTGCTATTAAACAAATCAGAAAAGATTACGGCGAAGGTTCTATTATGAAACTTGGCGAACATAAAAAAATGAATATTGAAGTCATTTCAACAGGAAGTTTAAATTTAGATAAAGCTTTAGGCGTTGGCGGATACCCTAAAGGAAGAGTCATCGAGGTATATGGTCCGGAATCATCTGGAAAGACAACTCTTGCACTACATGCCATTGCAGAAGCTCAAAAATGTGGAGGCATCGCTGCATTTATTGATGCCGAACACGCTCTTGATCCTTTATATGCTAAAAACCTAGGCGTTAATATTGATGAACTTCTTATTTCTCAGCCAGATACAGGGGAACAAGCTCTTGAAATAGCTGATATGCTTGTGCGTAGTGGCGCTATCGATATTATCGTTGTCGATTCAGTTGCGGCACTTGTTCCTAGAGCAGAGATCGAAGGTGAAATGGGGGATGCACACGTAGGACTTCAAGCTAGACTTATGTCACAAGCGCTCAGAAAACTTACAGGCAGCCTTTCAAAATCTAAAACTTCTATGCTATTTATCAACCAAATTCGTGAAAAAATAGGCGGTTTTAGCTTTGGTCCTTCTGAAACAACTTCGGGTGGTCGTGCTCTGAAATTTTATGCTTCTGTTCGTTTAGATGTACGAAGAATTGGTAGTGTAAAGCAAGGTGAAGAGATTATTGGAAATGAAGTGAAGGTTAAAGTTACAAAAAATAAAGTCTCTCCTCCTTTTAAAGAGGTTAAATTTGAAATTATGTATGGAAAAGGTATCTCTAAAGCGGGTGAAATTCTAGATATTGCTCTTGCAAATAATATCATTAACAAAAGTGGTTCTTGGTTCAGTTATGGTGAAACACGACTTGGGCAAGGACGTGAAAACGTGAAAACGTTTATTTCTGAAAATGCTACTTTAATGGCTGAATTAGAAGTGAAAGTTTTAGAATTCATCTCAGTTACTGTTGCAAATAGCGATTCTGATGATGTTAAAACAGATGAAGAAACTGGAGAAATATTAGAATAGGAAAACACCATGATAAAAGCGATTTGTATTTATTTCATTACTTATCTCTACGCCATTCTCTCTACTCTTTTATATATGCCATATGTATTTTTGCTTGTTAAGCTTCATGTACTTTCTCATAAAAAAGGAAAAAACATGCTTCAAAATAATGCAAAAAGATGGGCAAAACTTAATATTTTGGTTATGGGAACAAAAGTAAGTGTTAGTTATGAAAAATTTGAAGCGATTAATGACATTAAAGATGAAGCCATTGTAATTGTTTCTAATCATCAAAGTAAAGCGGATATTCCACTGCTTCTGGGGTATTTTATCCGTCCCATTGGGTTTGTCGCAAAAATAGAGCTTAAAAATATGCCTATTCTCAAGTATTGGATGCAAATGTTAGATTGCATCTTTCTAGACCGTTCTGATGCTCGTTCTGCAATAAAAACCATGCAGGAAGGAGCCGCTCTTATTGCGCGGGAGAAGGCTTGTATCTCTATTTTTCCAGAGGGTACGCGCGGAAGTGAAATTATCTCTTTTAAAAAAGGAAGCTTTAAACTTGCCTTTATGTCAAAAGGTTATCTCGTCCCTATAGTTATTAAAGGTACAGATAAACTTAGCTCAAGTGACAAAATAAAAGCAGGGAAAGCAGATTTGTTTAAACTTCATATCGGAACACCTATTTCTATGGCTCATTTAACAAAAGAAGAAAAAGAGGCCCTTCCAGAAACTGTCGAAAATTGGGTTCGTGAAAATTTTAATAAGCTTTAAAAAATTAGGCTATCCTTTCGGATAGCCTAAAATGTTTTGTTTTGTAGAAAGAAAACCACAATGCCTGATCCGTAACCGAAAATAGCGTATGGGCTGATTTTTTTTATTTAAGACCTCAATTGTCAAATTAAGTGCAACCTTAATTTGACAATTGAGGTCTCAAATGAAACGCACTTCAAGCCCGCCTCTTCCATACACCCTTTGATTTGTTCTGGCGAATGTCATTCTATAAGTTTTGCATGAATCGACTCTTTCAATATATGATTGTTACTTAGCTTATTAGTTGCTCCACAGTGCTTTTTTCTCTCTTTTGAGAGCTTTTCTGCCTTGAGTGTACTATAAATGCCATTCAAACTATTTCTTATTAACTCTCGGCTAATTGTGCTTTTACTGCGATTAAGCTTGCCTGCGACACTTATTGAGTTTTCTCCTCGGGCTAACATCATCTGTATACTTTCTCGTTCATCTGTGGTTATATTGGTATAGCTCATAAGTTAAAGTCTCCTTAATGTTTGGTCGGAACTCACATTATAACCGACTTCTTCCTTATTGGCTTTTTTATTACCTTTATTTCACCTTGTTGCACTTAATTATACAATTCACGATTTTTATGCTCTAAAAAGCATATCGACATAAGTTGGGAAAGGCCAATCTTCTTTATCGATGGTAACTTCAAGAATATCTGCTGTATCTCGTACTTTTTTCATTAATGGAACAATCTCTCTACAGTATTTTTCACCTGTCGCATGCGTTGCTTCTTCTTTTTCAAGTTCCGCTAATCGCTTCTCTAAATTTTCGCAGCCCTCCGTTAAGTCTCCAATCAACTTGTCTAATTTTTTTAGTGATTTTTCCATATAAGTACTTCCGCCGTCTAAATATTTTTTAACTGAAACTTCAGAAAGATCCTTATATACTATCAGCATCTTACCAAAACATTTTATAAGCGCTGGCATAATTTGTGTATTAACCATCGAAATTGTAATTTTTGCATCTGTGTAAATAGAGCTTATATAACTCTCTACTCGAATTATTTGTCTTGAAAATATCTCTTCACGAGTTAATATGTTGTACCTTTCATAAAGAGAGAGACTCTTTTCTGTAATAAATTCTTTTGCCGAATCAATCGTATTATTTAAATTAAGTAGCCCCCGACGCTCAGATTCTATTTTCCACTCCTCAGAATATCCATCTCCATTAAATACAATTCTTCCATGATTAATATACGTCTCTTTAATGATATTTTGAATCTCTTGTGCTACATCTGATGATTTGTCTAATCTGTCCGCGAATTCTTCTAAGATACTTCCTACCGTTAGATTCAGCACCGTATTCAGCGTTGCTATCGAACGCGATGATGGCATCATTCTAAATTCAAATTTATTACCCGTGAAGGCAAATGGTGAGGTTCTGTTTCTATCGGTTAAATCTTTCGGAATATCAGGAATATTATTTACCCCAAGTGAAATAATTTCTTTGTGTTTTTCAATAATAATTTTATCTTGTGAAATGTCTTCAAGCATTTGAGTGAGTTCCGAACCTAAGAAAATTGAGATAATGCTTGGTGGTGCCTCATGCCCTCCAAGTCTTAAATCATTTCCTGCACTACTTACACTTGCTTTAAGTATCCCGGCATAAATATCTGTTGCTTTTAAAATGGCACTCACAAAAAATAGAAATCGTGTTCTCTCTTCTGGATTCTTCCCTGGATCTAATAGGTTTTGCCCTTTTTCAGTTGCGAGTGACCAGTTGTTGTGCTTTCCTGATCCATTCATATTTGAAAAAGGCTTTTCATGAAGGAGTGCAACAAAACCATGGCGACTCGCAATTTTTTCTAAACTCTCCATTACGAGTTGATTGTGATCTACCGCTAAATTTGATACTTCAAAAACAGGTGCAATTTCAAACTGGCATGGCGCTACTTCATTATGCTGAGTTTTTGCAGGAACGCCAAGCTTCCACAACTCTTCATTAAAATCTTTCATAAATCTTCCAACACGTTCAGGAATATGTGCGAAATAATGCTCTTTAACCTGACTTCCCGTTGATTTAAGTGATCCAAAAAGCGTTTTTCCCGTTAACAGTAGGTCTTTTCTCAAATTAACATACGATTTATCAATCAAGAAATACTCTTGTTCGGCTCCCACTGTAGGTTTTACACTCTCAGCTTCAATATTAAAATATTTAACCACTCGAAGAGAGGCTTTATTTATTACCTCCATTGAACGAAGCATTGGAAGTTTTTTATCTAAGGCTTGTCCGTGATATGAAATGAAAATTGTAGGAATATAAAGTGTCACGCCAGTAGCGTCTTCTTTTAAAAACGCAGGAGATGAGAGATCCCATGCAGTATATCCACGCGCTTCAAAAGTATGGCGTAGTCCCCCCGATGGAAATGATGACGCATCTGGCTCACCTACGATTAAGTTACTTCCAGAAAATTCCATAATGGTTGCGTTATTCTCTTTGGTAAAAGCTAAAAACGAATCGTGCTTTTCAGCCGTTATCTCCGTTAATGGCTGAAACCAATGAGTATAGTGTGTCGCACCATTTTCTATGGCCCAATCTCTCATAGCAAGAGATATCACATCTGCCACTTCAGACGATAGTTTTTTATTTCCTTTTTGAATCGATTTAAATTCATTAAAAATGCCTTTTGGAACTCTCTCTCTTACTTTTTCTTCTGTAAATACATTTTTCCCATAAATTTCTTGAATATTCATTTTCCCCTCCTGATATTTTCTTCTTTTATGTAATTATACCTTAATTTCTTAGAGTATCATAATATATATTTTATCTCTAAACAATATATTTTATATATAGGTATACGACGCATATCGCTTTCAGAATTATACCATTTTTATCACTGTTTTAAAAGAAAAAAACTACCCAAATTTTGGGTAGTTTTTTCACATTATTTATTAAGTTCTACAATTTCTGGTGTAATTTCAATAAATATTTTACGCGTTATCTGAGTTTTAGAGCTTGATTTAAACAAATTACCAATCAGTGGCATAGATGAAAGTACCGGCACACTTGTGTTGTTCACGGTATCCTCTGAATGTTCAAGACCACCTATAACAATTGTTTCACCATTTTTAACTCTAACAATTGTATCCGCTGTACTTCCTTTCGTCGACACCGTTTCTTGTTGTCCAGGAATAGTAATTTTATTAACCACAAAGGTACTTAGATTAGTCGAGATCGTTAGAATAATAGTTCCATCATTTTTTATCAGTGGCGTCACTTTGAGGGTTGTTCCTGCTGTTTGATATAAAGGCTCTGTGGTAGTAATTTGTGTATTCGGATCAACAGTAGTCTTCGTTCCTACCACACGATTTTCCACTACATCTATATTAGCTGGTTCACCATTTACTACCATAATATTAGGGGCAGAAACGACATTAGAGTCATCCACTGAGTTAAGTAGTTGAAAAGAACCAGAAAATCCGCCTCTTGAAAAAATAAATCCCAATTGTCCAATTGGGGGAACTAAAGGATTGGTAATGGTTGTTCCGCCCAATATTTGCATTGCTGTGTTTCCATTACTTAACTCGCTCCAATTAAATCCAAGCTTATTAGCCAGTGTGCTCGTCATATCCGTGATTTTTGCTCTAATTAATACCTGTTTAATGTTTTTATCCAAATTATCAGCCACAGCAATCGCTGTTTTAATATCTGTTGGATTTCCTTTAAGAATAATAATACTATTTTTACTGTCTACAATGGTGGTTAAATTTGGAAGAAGTTGCTTAAAAACGGTATTAACCCCCTCAATATCGGTATTATTTACATATAGAATTTTAGTTGATTGAATATTGCCACCATCATCTTCAACTACACCAATATCGCTATTGATCCCAGAATCTGTGGAGATAGTATTCACTTTCACCAAAGGTTTTCCCATATTAAAATTGATTCTTTGCTGCTTTCCTGTATAGGTAACAAGTTCTGAGACAGAGGCATAATTAGCCGCCGAAAGCCTCATAATATACTCCCCTTCAGAGAGACCATAAATCTTATAGACTCCAAACTTATCCGTTGTTACTGTTCCCTCGCTGCCATCTCCAAACTTCAAACTTACGTTTGGAACGCCTTTTCCATAATAATCGACCACTTCCCCTGTGATATAATTTGAACCATTCGTTGAGCCACCCGATACATTTTGGGCAGCTAACTGAAAAATAACCCCACTACTTCCCGCGTTAGAAAGTGTTAAATTTAGCTGAGTTGAAATCATAGAAAGCACATCGTAAGCTGTCTCGCCCGGAGCTGTCATAAGTGAAAGTTGAAGGGGATTAACATTTGCGGTCGCTGTGATTTTCATATTATATACATATCCAAGTACATTTACAGCATCAGCCATTTGCATATCTGTAAATTCAATTGTTTTGGGATATTTAGTATTTTTTAATTTAGCTATAACTCCTGGAGTCAGCGATTCAGAAAATAGCGCTAACGACAGTATAAGTAACATAATTGCAATCGCTATTTTTTTCATTGCGCTCCTCCTGTTTTAACTAAATAACTTACGTTATTGGTAGGATCTGTTATCATAATTCCATTTTGTGCTGCTGTGAACTTATATGTCACTCCATTAACTTTTATCATTTGAGTTCCAACAAGAATTTGACGCGAAACAGTGGTGCCATTTTGAATATGATAAAATGCGACATATTTTCCATTTTTATCTAGAACGTATACAATGTCAGAAATATATCCACTAATATTTTGAATTAGCAGATAATATGGACTATAAAACACATTTTTTACCTTTCCATAATTCTGGCGTGTCTCATTCAATGTAGCGTTATTAATTCCTTGATATCCTATAGTAATCACCACACTATTTTGTTTTGTTGTAGCACTCCCACTTGCGGAAAAAGTGGCTAAGGAGAGTGTCAAAATAAACAAAAGCGTCAATGCTGTTTTCTTCATAACTCCCCCTCTATTTTGTGTCCGCTTCTACTGTTAATGTTGCTCTAACTTTTCCATTACTCTCTTGTTCAATCACTACGTTATTTGATCCAATATACATCAGGTCATCTGAATTTTCTAACATATGAATATATTCTAAAACTGAAATATAATTTCCCGAAATAACTAATGGATAGTCAATGGTCGTAAAAAAGTCTCCTGGAGTTGATGATTCTACTCCTATACTAACAATGTTAACTTTTAGCGTTTTTGAAAGATCGTAGATGTAATATTTTACGTCTTTTGAATTATTCCAAAGCATAGCATTTAAGCTGTTTTTCAAATTCATCGCTTGACCTGTTTTAGTCTCTTGTGACTGCTTCAAACTACTCATTCTACTACGTTCACTTGATAAGTTTTTTTGCAGCGTATCAAGCCGATTAGTGCTTTCTACTAATTTCATTTTATTTGACATTGCGCTTGACACTAATGGATACATTGCCACAAAAGTAAGGCACACCAAAATAATAAAAAGAAAAAAAATCACAAGAGATTGCTTTTCAACCGGTACTTTAATTTCTAATTTTTTACTCATTTGCCCCTCCTTTTGTTCCTGTAGGTTGTGGAGGGTTAGCGGTTACCGACGCTACGCCTGTCGTATCCGTTGTTTCTTGAGGAAATGGGTTGGAAAGTATCAATATAACTTTAAAATTCCTAACATAATTTCCCCCTAAGTTACTACTTGAATCCAGATCTTCTCTCACAACTCTTACTGAGGCAAATAAAGAATTTGAGCTTAATTGTTTTTCAAGAGTTACCAAATCATCTTCTACATACGCATCAGAAGACTCAATTGTTTTACCTGCTAGAGTGATCTCTGTTGGTGTATAGGTGAAATTCGTAAACCAAACCTTTTGTGGCGTAGCATTGCCAACGGCTTTTAGTATTTCACTCACTTGAGTACTGCTCTCTTTCTCTACAATGAGTTGCAGTGCATTCATCTCTTTGTCTAGTGAAGGATCCACTTTCCCATTAGATTTAATACCACTAATATTATCTTGCATCATTTTCATTTTACTATTCACTTGGCTTAGTTCATCTTTAGACGTTTGATTGTTGATGAAAAGTATGCTGGCCATGATTAACTCTATCACAACAAGTATAATAAAGAGACTAATGAAAAATTTTATTAGTCTTTTATTGATTCTTTTTTGTCTATACTCTCGACTGGTAAAATTGAGTTCTTTCATAACTTCCCCCTACTCCTTCAAAAATCCAACTAAACTATCGTAGAGAATAAACTCATCACTATTTTTTAGTTTAGACGAGAATTTTTTCGAATAGTCCGCTTTTATAATCTTATAATTCCTACCTTGTCTGAGTGCTATTTGACTCAAAAATTCAAGAATACCCTTTTGTTCGACCACTCCTCCAGTAATAATAACCCAATCAATAAATTGCTTTGAGTTGTTTTTTTCATAAATTTCGATAATACTCTCTATTTGTTCAAAATTATCTTGTATTAGATGTTTGAAATCTGTAAATACACCATAGTATGAATTGGTAGCTGGTAAGTCAACCATCAAGTCAAACTCTCTTTTTACCACTTCCGCAACTTCTGAGTTAACAGAAAGATACTCTTGTATAAGGGTATTTCCTTCATTAGAACCGAGTGCAGCGGTACGATAATATTTACACTCTCGCCCCACTTCAATCAATATTTTGGTATTGCCTCCACCTAAATTAACCAATACCCCAGATTTATAAAGTGGTAAACCTATTAACACTTTTTGCTGGAGTAATACCAAAGAGAGTGGATAGACCGTCGGGGTCACCATAATCGGAAAAAGTTTTAGTTTTTCTAACAGTGTGACGTAATGCTCTTTCATTTCAATACTCAGAGCGAACGCCTGTACTTCTTCTTTTTTACTCTCCACATCTGCAATATCTAAATATTTAATCTCATACAGCGACGCATCAAAGTTATATACTTTTTCTTCAAGTTCCGAACGTATAAGTTCTAACTTCTCCTCTTCGCTCTCTGTTTTGAAAATGATTAAATTCGAAATAATGAAAATTGTATCGGGAAGTACCAATGCCACATCATGCAAAACAAGCCCCATGGATTTAACCACTGGGGCTAGAACAGATATAAACTCTTCCTCGTCTAGAATTGCACCTTGTTTATACACTTCCTGTGAAAAAGGTACTCTCTGCATTTTTTCAATTTGATTGCATCCTTGACTGTATTTTACGATTTTAATACAATTAGAACCAAACTCAATTCCGCCCTCTAAACTTCCTGTAAGATAGCTTTTTAATCCACTTAAAATCGTCGATTTGCCCATATATCCCCTCTTTGCCTTAGAAGACTCCAAAATGGTAGGAGTCCTCTAAGGTGTTGTTATTGGTTAAACATCATATCTAAAGAAGCGCTGCCTGTTACTGATGGGTTGTTACTTGTTATTGTAACACGAATTGTATTTCTATCCAACTGGGTAATTTGTAAAATAGGGGTAATTTGTCCCGCTGTACACGTAATTGTAATAGTTTCCCCTGTGCTTACCGAAGCACTTTTTGACTCCCCAGGTTGAATAGAAAATAGAGCTGAGTTCCCAGTCGCTGTTACCGACGGAAGTATAGATGTTTCATTAAATTTAAGAGTACTGGTGAAATTTCCTCCCATCATATTAGCTGAGCTTAAGATCGAAATTTTTCCATTTTGCCCAATCGAAATAGGAGAAGCAGCAGCTGTTTCTACCGTTGTTGGAGCTGTTCCCGTTGAACTACTTGTCGTCTCACTTAAGAGCCCAATTTGTCTGTCGATTGAACTCACAACAGGAATCGTTCCAAGTGTTGTAATCGAATTAATAATTGTTCCTGAATTAAAAAACAGTATATATTTATCGGATGTTTCTTTAATTGTAGCGCTGCTGATTTTACTGAGTTCTGAATTAATTGCGTTATTGATAAGTTTTACCTGGGCTATTGAATCAATAAGTTTCGATTTATTGGAACTTAAATTGGCATTCGTGGTAGACAATAGATATGCTTTTGAAACCGATTCCATAGAATTAGTGTCCGCTGGATCTGAAACGATATCTAGCACTCTATTTACCCTTACAGAAATGATGTTCAAACTTGCTTTAGTTGAACTCGATATCCCTGGTGTTTGAGAAAGCTGTCCAAGAATTAAGAGTTGAACCTTATACTCTTCTCCGAGCGTTCTAATGCTATTTAAAAGCATCATAGCCTTTTGGGTCTGCGCGGTATCAGAATTTACATTGATTTTATTAATTGAATAATCACTCGCATTTTTTAAGTCAACCAAATCACCATGTAGCTCCGCGATGGATTTTGGAATTTTGCTTGCTTCTTGCTGAGCTTGATTAACTTGTGTGGACGCTACGTTAACTTCCTGTGATAAGTTTTGATGGCTCATTACATCCACATTATCATAAGAACTTACAAGTGTTTTATCTGTAGCTTGAAGAAGTGCCCATATCTGAAATAAATTATTGTAAGCTGTGGTAATAGGGGCTGTCTCTTCTAATGTCGTTGGGGTTTGAAGTTTTAAACTAATATTGGGTACCTCTCCTTTTGTAACACGCTGCACTATTAGATTAGCATTCGTAACCGTTAAACTAGAAAGTGGGCCATCAAGCGTTTCAGTATACGTATATTTGTAGTATTTATCTCCAAAAGTTACTCCAAAAATTTCACTTCCACTAATTTTTACGTACTTTGTGAATTCTAATTTTACATCGTTCATGCCAGTTGTGTTAGTTATTGTTGTTTTAGTTAAATAAGGTGTCGCATCACCCTCCCATCTATATAAACTGTAAGCCGGTCCGCCCGGTAGCCATCCATTATCTTCATAATATGTAAATGTTGGTTGAAGCGCTTTCCAAAAACTTGCCTTTTTTGGAGGATTAGGCAAAGCGGAATTAGACGTAGACTGCCCTGATCTGTAATTATTATAATAAGTCGTGTTCGGATTATTATCATAGTAATATATAATGTCATTCTGTTTATATGTTTTGGTTTTGTTCCAAACAACAAAGTTAGTAAACTGTGACGGTACACTCTGTGGAATTGCTTTAGATGGGTCTTCTGTTACTGTTCCATTTGCGTCCAACATTTCTGACGTCGAAGTGGTTTTTGTAGTTATAACCCCTGTAATTAAACTTCCATTACTTATAACTACACCATTAACTTTAGTAAGGACATACCCACCAATTGAACTAATATTCGTTTGTGTAGAAAATGTGGCAAGATTTTGAATTTCAGAATGTTTTGGAACGCCATTTGTACTCTCCCAGCCTGCTCCTGGAAAATAATCCGTCATTTTAGAAATTGTTGTTCCAAGGGATGAATCAAAATACTCATGACTACTTGTGAGAAGAATTGGATAAAATTTGTAGTAACTATCGCGCTCATTTCCCTCAATGGTATAACTGACTGCTTTTTTCATCTCAAATGCAGCCAGTTGGCTCTCTTCGTTATTCTCTTGATAAGTTTTTGCATTGGTTTTATTGCTTTGACTTCTTTTTGCTTGCATTTGAACATAGGATATCGATCCTACTCCCAATATTAATACCAAGGCTATTATGACACTGACTACGGCGAGTGTCGAACCTCTATTATTTTTCATAGCTCCCCCTCAATAACGAAACTATCCTACTCTTTATTTACTCTTTGTACTCTAAGTATACCAAAAAAAACATTATTTTTCACCAATTGTTCACGTATTAATAAAAAAAAATTCTTACTCACGTTAAAATGAATAAGAATTCTTGTTTTTTTATTGAATTTATTGGCTTTGAAACTTCTTTCTTAAAGCTTTATTTCTTAAAATTAATGTACTTTGTGTGACACCAACATTTTATACAGTTAATAATAGCTACTGTTCGAAGCTTGTTAAGGTGTTACTGAGTTCAACGCTTCTGCTTTTATCCGACGCTTGCTCTTTTCCACTAAGTGTTACTACTACCGATTTTCCAGCAGTAATGGTGTATGGAACTTCAATAAACGAATTGGTACCAAGTTTGATTTGCGTCGTTGTAGAAATATTGGCTAAACTAACTTTTAACGCACCATCGCTAAATGTTGATGGGAATGCCCCTGACACCACATTAGCCAAGGAGCTGCCGCTTATGGCATTCACTGCACCGCTTGTAATAGTCATATCTCTGTAAGCCTCTGTTCTTATGCTCGAAAAGCTTGTGGTACCAAAACTACCCGTTTGATTTAGATATGTTATAGTTAAGCTCATTACAGCATTGTTGCTTCCTAGTGTAGATATATTAAGTACTACTTTTGTATCATTCGTTCCAGAAATTTTGCTCCCTATTAATACGCCCGGCAAACTATATGTTTGTGTTGATGCATTATAGGTATTTGTATACTCATCATAATACTGAAAAATTTTGGTTTGCCCTGGAAATATAACTGTTTCCGGAAGATAAAATTTATTTGTAGACAATACTATAAACTTTAATGCGCCACTTCCATTTAGTTTGTCATATATAATTTCTGGAGCCACTTGAGTGGGGTTTATGTCGGTTAATGCTACCGTTTTGCCTACGCAGTAACCTATGAGTTCACTTGGATTACTTGTACTTTGCATTAAATATAACAAATAAGGCTTTACTATTTTTTTACTGGTATCGGTATCTGATAATTCTCTGCTATTTGGTTTTACTTTTAAATAAATTTGAGTATTGGAAACTTTACAAACATAATAACTTCGCTCTACCTGTCGCTCCATGGCATTCATAGCCGTTATTACTCCTTCGTTTCGAAGCGATGAAGCTGTAGATTTTTGAAAGGATTTATTTAAATTATAAATGGTTGTTACCACCGCGCCTATCAAAATTCCGATAATCGCAATTCCAATCAAAAGTTCAACCAGTGTAAATCCTTTTTTTTTCATACTTCCCCCTAGGTTGTCGTATCGAGTTTCGTTGTCTCTCGAATTTCCGGGATAACAAAGTCTACAACGGCACTTTTAGAAGAGTTTCCTTTAAGGCTCCAATTTACCATAACTTTACCTGAAATAAAATTCTGACTTGCCTGATCGTTAGAATATATAGCCGTTCCGTCTGCTAGTGTTGGGGTGACTTTATTAAGTATAATCTTTACCGAAAGCTTTAAAGGAGATATGCCTAAATTTTTAATTTTAACCATATCATTGACATTATTACCTAATTCGAAATCTTGTGTGAAGTTATCACCTATGGTCCAATCGTTGTTGATTTTATAGACCTTTTGGAATCCACTGCTACCCGCTTTAGTGTTAAGAAAAGTATATCCTTTTTGTTGTACTAAGTTTGAAATCGTTTGTGCTACCTCAATACCTTTTGTGCGATAGACATTTTCTGTTTGTGCTTTAAATACGCTATCATAAATAGCCAGTAAAGAGAGCATGACCATGAGTAAAATGAGTATAGCTATAATACTTTCTAAAAGAATGGATCCCCTTTTTTTCATAATCACCCCCTCTTTATCAATAATAATAGAAAACATGATGCTTGTTTAAAAAAATTGAATAATTACAATAACTAAGGCAACTGCCATAAAGGGTGCAAAGGGAATTTGAGTTTGTCTTCCTTTTTTTCCCAACTTTATAGCAATAATAGCATAGATAGCACCAAGAATAAAGGTATATAAAAAATACATGTAGAGCATATGAAAATCTATATACCCGAGAAATGCGCCAATTCCTGCTGCAAATTTTACATCGCCAAATCCAAATACTTCTTTTCCATATATAGCTTCAGAAAATGTATATACTAGAAAAAATGGAAAGGCAAAAAGGGCTGCTCCCATAAACGATGACCAAGGATCAACCATATTGGAAGGAAATAGCGAAAGTATTAGCCCCACCACAATCATTCCCAGAGTTAATCTGTCCGGTAGTATCATTTTTTTTATATCAATAACAACCGCTATCAAAACGATACTCAGTAGTATTACCGTTTTATAAAAGTCAAATGTAAAGTCATATTTAAAGTATACACTTAAAAACATGACTCCAGTAATAAACTCAATAACCGGATATTGAAAGGAAATATTGCTTTTACAATGCCCACATTTTCCCCGAAGAAAAACAAAACTTACGATAGGAATATTTTCCCACGGCTTTAATTTAGCTTGGCATTTAGGACAATGGGAAGCCGGCCAAACGACAGACTTCCCTTCTGAAATTCTATAGATGCATACGTTATAAAAACTACCAAATAGTAGTCCAATAATAAAAATAATAAGTGACATTTTCACCTCTGTAATTACTTTCTTTTTATACTATTTTACTGTGTTTTGACTCACTAAATTTACCGCCTGAATCATATGTCCTTCATAATATATAGAAACACTACCAATATTTTTTCCTACTTTTAATGGTCCAATAATATTACTTTTCAATTTATAGCGATAGGTAATTTTGTTTTGTGTCCCTTTTATAATGTTAATATTCACATTTCGAGAAACTGTTGCTAACACATTGGTGCCGCCAACTTCAAGTGAAATGCTTTTAATCACTTGATTGGCCGTTAGTACTTGGTATGATATCACATCATTGTAAGCCATAGAAATTATTTGCTTGGCTATTATATTTCTATCTACTTCAGTTGTCCCGCCGAACACAACAACAATAAATTTTTTACCTGCTCGGCTTGTGGATACAACAATATTGTATTTCGACTCATTATGATGTCCAGTTTTCATTCCTGTTGTTCCTGGAACTGAAATCAGTATTGGATTGCTACTGTATAGCATAATTTTCCCGTTGCAAATTTTTGCTTCTCCTAAGCTACATATCGACATAAATGTACGAGATGCCATAAGCTTTGATGCGAGTATCGCAGTATCGGAAGCGGTTGATACATCTAATGGTTTATTCGTCATTGAGGTTGGTAAGCCATCTGGTGTAAAGTAGATGGTGCTTTCCATTCCGAGTCTGGCAGCCTCAGAGTTCATTTGGGCTACAAATCTTGCAGGACTTCCATTTCCAATTAAATACGCAAGTGTCATCGCAGCATCATTTCCTGAGGGAATAATCATCCCTTTAAGTAAATCACTTACTGATATATATTGTCCATATGAAAGATCTGCGCTACTTCCTGAAGTACTTGCCGCTATTTTATTCACAGTCGTCATTTCACTGAGAGAAGTTTTACCCTCTTGTATATTTTGGAGGACCACATACGCATTCATAAGCTTTGTAAGCGAAGCGAGTGGCCAAACTTTACCCACAGCGCTGCCCGCAATATAATTTCCATTTGAATCTGTTAAAATCCAAGAAGAACATTTGCCCGTAGAAATCTGTGCATATGTTAAAGAGATGCAAAGTAATAGAAACAGTACTAATAAACCAACTCTATTTTTCACAAATATCCACCCCTTTCAAGCTAATTAATTTTCCCGTACTGCGTATAATATTGATAAGCTTGATTAATTATTTTTTGAGGATTCACATGTAACCACTCAACGGTTGGACAACCAAAAACTAATACAATAAAACCTACGTTCCCTCTTTGTACGCTGGCAACAATATTATATTTAGCTAGGTCATGATTTCCTGTTTTCATTCCATTAATACCCGGAACGCGCGTTAATAGCCATTGATTACTGTTTCTTATTTGGTAACGCCCACCATCAATCATTGCGTATTTTTGACTAGAAATTTGTATATATGTCGAACTATTATACAATCTTGTTGCCAAAATTGCCATGTCGGCTGCTGTTGAAATGTCCATTCCTTTTCCACCGGTCATACTTGGTGGAAGTCCACATGGTGTATAAAACCTCGTATGTGTCATACCTAGTGACTTTGCCGTTGCATTCATTTGAGCTACAAAAGCATTTTGGTTTCCACCTGATATCATTAAGGCAATGGCTGTTGCTGCATCATTTCCAGACGGCATAATGGCACCTTCGAGTAAATCATACAGTGATATCGTTTCCCTTTCATAAAGAAAAGCTGAACTTCCTCCAACTGTTCTTGATGTAGCTTGCCATGGCACCGTATACATACTGTTTAAACTGAATTTACCCTGTTGTATCGCTTGAAGCGCAACATATGCTGTCATCATTTTGGTGATAGAAGCCATTGGCCACACTTTGTTAATATTTTTTCCCGCTATAAACTGACCTTGTGTACTAATAAGAAGCCAAGATTGACAGGGTCCCACCTTAATCGCGGGAGCTGTTCCAACCTGCGTTACCGTTACAGTGTTAGAATTTTTAACTACTTTTGCATTTCTCTGTGCGGCCGAAGACGTCGCTACTACTGTAGAAGTTGTTGTATTGGCTAATTGTGTTGGAACCGTTAACTTCATTCCTATTTTAAGTCGACTTGTTCTCATTCCGCTTGCTTTTCGAATTGCCTGAGGTGTCGTTTGATATTTTTTAGCAATACTTGTTAACGTATCTCCACTTTTAACCACATAAGATAGTTTCGACGACTGAATTTGTGATTGAGTTTGCATTGCAGATCGTGTTGATGGGGCTGTATAAGTTGTCTTTGCAACAGGTGTTGTGACTTTTTGAAGTGTTGGTATCACCAACTTCATGCCTGCTTTAATATTTCCAGTGGAAAGCCTGTTCGCGTATTGAATTGAAGCCACGGATGTATTGTATTTTTTAGCAATACTTGATAAATTGTCACCGCTTTTTACAACATAGTTTACATAAACCGTTTGAACCGCAGAAGTTTGACTTTTTTGGCTATGTGAAGCGGTTGTTTTTGCATATCCCCCCAAAGCTACCAGTACAAACAGTCCACATATTATTAACGTTCTCTTTTTCACTAACCTCTCCTATAATGTTCTTTTTTTAAAGTATTCCACACAATTTGTGATAAATTGTGTGGAATACTTTTTGCATGGTTAAATTGTTTCGTTTTCCTCAATTTCATCAACTTTTACCTCATCAACTTTTACCATTGAAGTTACACAATCATCCGTTACATTCATAATTCTAACACCTTGAGTAGCTCTACCGATTGAACGAATATTTTTTACTGCCGTTCTAATAAGGGTCCCCGATTTAGTAATAATCATCACTTCATCATCGTCCATACAAGATTTTATTGCTACAACAGTTCCAGAGTTTTCAGTTATTTTTAAATTAATAACACCTTTTCCAGAACGTTTTTGAAGTAAATAATTATCTACTTTAGTTCTTTTTCCAATACCTTTTTCTGCTATCGTAAGTATGCTTGTACCCTCATCCACTTTAATAGAACCGACAACACCATCAGAATTTCTAAGTTTTATACCAATAACACCACTCGCTGTTCTTCCAGTATGTGATACATCTGAACTGTTAAACCGTATTGCAAAACCAAGCTTAGTTCCAAGTACAACTTCACAGTCTCCCTCAAGTTTTAAAACATTAACTAAATCATCATCTTCTTTTAGTGTAATCGCTCTAATTCCTGAACGATTAATATTTTTATAAAGATTAAGGGCTGTCTTTTTCACAATTCCTTTACGTGTCACGAAAAGAAGTTGCTCTAATTCACTATATTCACGTGTTTGAATAATGGCTCTTACTTTTTCATCTTCGCCCATTTGAATAAGGTTTTGTACAAGTTTTCCTCTTGCATTTTTTCCAACAGTTGGAATTTCATATACTTTAATGTTGAAAACCTTACCAAGGTTTGTGAAAATAAGTAGTGTGTCATGATTTGAAGCAAGATACATATTTTCAACAAAATCATCTTCAAGCGTAGATGTTGCATTTGAACCTCGTCCCCCACGCTTTTGAGTTCTATATTGCTCGATTGGCATACGTTTAATATATCCACCATTTGTCAATGTAACAATAACTGGCTCATCTTTGATTAAGTCTTCAAGATTAATTTCTTTAATATCTGCTTGAATTTCTGTTCTTCTATTATCTCCGAACTGCTCTTTTATTTCAACAATCTCTTTTGAGATAATTCCATAAATCATAGTTGGGTTAGCAAGAATCTCTTTAAGTCTAATAATTTCAGTCATTAAGAATGCGTACTCTTCATCAATTTTGTTACGTTCCATATTGGTTAAACGTTGTAGTCTCATCTCTAATATCGCTTTTGCTTGAATATCGGAGAATTTAAACTGTTCTATTAAACGTTCTTTAGCTTCTTGAGCGTCTTTTGATGCTCTAATTGTTTTAATTACCTGTTCAATATGATCTAACGCTATTCTAAACCCTTCTAAAATGTGCGCTCTTGCCTCACATTTATTGAGTTCAAATTGAGTCCTACGGGTAATTACTTCAAAACGGTGCTCAAGATAGTAGTGTAAAATCTCTTTTAGATTCAGTACTCTTGGAATATTTTTTACCAGTGCAAGTAAAATAATTCCAAACGTTACTTCCATATCTGTGAATTTGAAAAGGGTATTTAATACCACTTCTGCATTCTCTCCACGCTTAATTTCAATAACAATTCTCATGCCGTCTCGATCTGATTCATCACGAAGATCGCTTATGCCGGTTATTTTTTTATCTTTTGCTAACTCTGCTATATTTTCAATAAGTCTTGCTTTATTAACTTGGTAAGGAAGTTCGTGAACAATAATTGTTTGCTTGCTGCCTTGATCTTTTTCAATAATTTCAGCTTTTGCACGAACACGTATTTTTCCTCTACCTGTTTTATACGCCTCTAAAATTCCACCCATTCCATTGATAATCCCGCCCGTTGGAAAATCTGGTCCCTTTAAATGTTCGTATAAATCTTCAATACTTGCCTCAGGATTTTCAATTAAACATTGAATCGCATCTACTAGTTCGCATAAATTATGTGGTGGAATATTCGTTGCCATACCCACGGCAATTCCTGCCGCTCCGTTAAGTAGAAGGTTGGGAAGTTTTGCCGGAAGTACTTTTGGTTCTTCTAATGTTTCGTCAAAGTTTTTAGCAAAATCTATGGTGTTTTTGTCAATATCATCTAGAAGTCCCGTCGTAATTTTTGCCATTCTTGCTTCCGTGTAACGCATTGCCGCAGCGCTATCACCGTCAACTGAACCAAAGTTTCCGTGCCCTTGAATTAGCATGTATCGGTAGTTGAAATTTTGTGCCATTCTTACCATCGCGTGGTACACCGCTGTATCACCATGTGGATGATACTTACCTAAAACCTCTCCTACTATTCTTGCAGACTTTTTATACGCCTTGTCATAAGTCATTCCCATTTCATTCATAGCAAAGAGAATTCGTCTATGTACAGGTTTTAAACCATCTCGAACATCTGGTAACGCACGACTTACAATAACGCTCATAGAATAATCAAGATAAGAAGCTTTGATCTCATCTTCGATATATATATTCGAAATTCCTTGATTATCATCTGTCTCAATACTATCAATATTTTCTGTTTCTAGTATTTCATCATCATTTACAATATCTGACATCTCTTCTCCCTTAAATATCTAAGTTTCTTACATATTTCGCATGTTTTTCAATAAACTCTCTTCTAGGTTCAACTTTTTCTCCCATTAATATATCGAATAGTTGATCAGCCACAATGGCATCCTCTAATGTTACTTTTAAAAGTGTTCTTGATTCTGGATCCATCGTTGTAGACCAAAGTTGTTCAGGGTTCATCTCGCCAAGACCTTTGTAACGTTGAATAGTAGTTTTATCCCCCATTTGAGCAAGCACTCTTTGAAGTTCAGGATCTGAATACGCATACACTTCTCTTTTTCCTGCTGAAACTTTATAAAGTGGCGGTTGAGCAATATAGATATGTCCGCCATCTATTAGAGGTTTTAAATATCGATAGAAAAAAGTTAAAATAAGCGTTCTAATATGAGCTCCATCCACGTCCGCATCGGTCATGATAATAATTTTACCATAACGTATTTTAGTTAGGTCTATATCATCACCGATATTTACTCCAAACGCCGTGATCATTGAACGAATTTCGTTATTCTCTAAGGTGGCAAAATTGCTTGAAAATGTCTATTTCTTCCTTGTTTCGCCGAACCACCTGCTGAATCTCCTTCGACTAAATACACTTCGCACTCCGCAGGATCTTTAGACGAACAATCCGCTAATTTTCCTGGCATAAAAGAAATATCTAACGCATTTTTTCTCATAACTAAATCACGCGCTTTTTTTGCCGCCTCTCTAGCTCTTCTGGATATTGAAATTTTATCAATTATCTCTTTTGTAACTTTTGGCGCATCTTCTAAATAGCGCTTTAGATGAAGCATTACAATCCCGGAAACAATACCTGTTACTTCAGAATTCCCAAGTTTTGTTTTAGTTTGTCCTTCAAATTGAGGCTCCGGAACTTTAATATTTATAATTGCAGACAGCCCTTCTCTTACATCGCTTCCTTGAAAAGTGCTGTCTTTTTCTTTTATGAATCCAAGTGATTTTGAAACATCGTTAATAACGCGCGTTAAAGCTGTTTTAAACCCCGATACGTGCGTTCCACCTTCGTGGGTATTGATGTTGTTAACAAACGAGAAAATAGCCTCTTTTTCGTGATCTGCATAGACCAGAGCTATCTCTACTTGCACATCTAAATCTTCTCCACTCATAAATAGTACTATTGGAGTAATAAGAGAAGTTCCTTTGTTTAGATCTAAAATATAATCTTGTATTCCGCCTTCAAACTCAAATACATCACGAATAATATTTGCTTCATCTCTTAAATCTTCAACAACTATTTTTAAACCTCTATTAAGATATGCCATTTCTTTTAAACGCGTAGCGATAACATCGTATTCGTACTCTAGAGATTCAAAAATAGTATCATCGGCCAAAAACACCGTTTTTGTTCCTGTTTTATCTGAAACTTCACACCTCTCAACATCCGCTACCGGCTTTCCTCGCTTATATGATTGGCGCCACTTAAAACCTTCACGACACACTTCTACATCAAGCCATGTTGAGAGTGCATTTACTACTGAAGCTCCCACACCATGAAGACCTCCAGAAACTTTATATCCACCTTTTTCAAATTTTCCACCTGCGTGTAAAACTGTCATAACTATTTCTAAGGCTGACCTTTTTTGTTGTGCATGTAATCCGGTTGGAATACCTCTTCCGTTATCCTCTACACTAATAATATTGCCTGGAAGAAAAGATACTTTAATATCTTTACAATATCCAGCTAAAGCCTCATCCACCGAATTATCTACAATTTCATAAACTAAATGATGAAGACCTCGAATAGATGTACTGCCAATATACATTCCAGGACGTTTCCGAACAGCTTCTAATCCTTCTAAAACTTTAATATCACTTGCTGAATACTCTCCCACTTTCAATTCCTCCATCTTTTTTCTTCTTCTCTTCTTGTTCTAATTTAAATAACTTAATCTTATCTGCAATAACCATTTTGCTCTCTGTTTCATATTTTAACATAAAATAACGAACCAAAATAGTTTCAAAAATTTTATCATGAACTTTACTACGCTCTATTTGCACTCGCCATTGTTCCAAAAGCTGTTCTTTTATTTTTAAAAATTCTATGCTTTTTAAAGAGTTTATCTCTTTTTTTGCTTCTAAAAACGTCAATACAGGATTTTTTTTTATAAGCCTTCTTACTCTAACAATGTTTTCTTTTTCAAGTATATGTTTGCACTCTACACACATTTTATCTGTTTCAAGTGTAAATGCTCCACAATTTTTACATCGTATTAATCCCTCTGATCTAAGTTTTTTTATGCGTTTAAAGCCGTTTGAAAGCATATGATACATCGGCTCTTTTAAATCAACATCCGAAATACCTTTAACAATGGTCTTTATTTTCAAAATATCCTCTTTTTTCAAAACAATGTCTTTTGTAGAAAACTCAAGAGCTGCGCTCTCTTTTTCTACAAATTGGTTCGTTTTACTTCCGACATCTATCACAAAATCTATTTTATCAACAATAAAATCATTAAACGCTGTATTAATTTTATCTTTAATTGTATTTTTTAAAAAATTCAGCTGTGTTATCCATGCTGAATTTTCTGCTGCAATCTTTAATTTTTTATCTTTAATAAAAATAGGATAGGATTTTGAAGCAAGAACTGTGCCTATTATTTCGGGCCACCTATTCCTAACTCTCTCTAATAAAAAAAAATTGCTATTTTTTGAACGCTCTTCAACTAACTCTTTTATATGCTTTAAGGCCATAATTATCTTGAAATTTCAAACTCTTTATTTTGAAAACGTACTTTATCACCTGGATAGAGTTTTCTGCCTCTTCTCTCTTCTACTTCACCGTTTACAACCAATTGTTTTGTTTGAATATAAAATTTTGCATCACTTCCACTGTCTACTATTCCAGAAAATTTTAAGAACTGATCTAGTTTAATAAATTCAGATTGTATCTCTACTTTTTTCATTTTTACCCCTTTATTTTATCTTTCAACATTTTAATATCATTTGAAAGATATTTATCATTTTTCATATCCTCTTCCACTTTACTAATCGAATGGAGTACTGTGGAATGATCTTTACCACCAAATACTGAACCTATGGCCACCAATTGCATATCAAGCATTTCTCTCAGTAAATACATAGAAACTTGTCTTGCGTTGGCTATTTCTTTTTGTCTTTTTTTAGACTTCATCTCTTCTTCAGATATATCAAAATGTTCTGAAACAACCGATAACACTTTTTCTTTTGTAACTGATTTTGTTTTTAAACGCATTTTTTCACGTAAAACATTTTCTACTAACTCCACGGTCATCTCCTGGTTTTTAAGGGACGCCATAGCTACAATTTGATTTAAGGATCCTTCAAGTTCTCTGATATTTGAACTTACATGCTCGGCTATTGATTTCAAAACTGCTGACGGAACATATACTTTTTCCTGCTCGGCTTTTTTTTGTAATATTGCCACACGTGTCTCATAATCGGGGAGTTGAATATCTACCGTTAATCCACCTTCAAAACGTGATACCAGCCTTTTTTCAAGCTTCTCAAGGTTTTTTGGAGGTCTGTCACTGGTAAGTACAATTTGTTTGCCAGAATCCTTTAATACGTTAAATGTATGAAAAAATTCTTCTTGTGTTTCGTTTTTTCCTGCTAAAAATTGTATATCATCTATAAGAAGTACATCTAAATTTCGATATTTTTTTCTAAAATTTTGCCCTTTTCCATCTTTTATCGAAGTGATAAAATCATTTGTAAATTGCTCAGATGAACAATAATAAACTTTTTTATTGGGATTTTGAGAGAGAACCAAATTTCCAATTGCTTGCATTAAATGGGTTTTACCAAGACCTACATCTCCATATACAAAAAGTGGGTTATATCGTCTTCCTGGTTCTTTGGCTACCGCTTCAGATGCAGAAAAAGCGAAATTATTAGTTCTTCCAACTACAAACTCAGAAAAAGTATTTTTAGGTTGAAGTTTTGTTTCGAATATTTCGCCATATATAGTTTCACCTGTGTTTTCTTTGTTAAATAAAGGGGGTTTCTCGTTTTCAAATTCATATTTTTCAGGGGTGCTTTCTTTTGTAACTTCAACAATAACGTCTGTGTACTCTTCCATAATAAGAATACTATTAAGAATTTCATTAACCTTTTCACTAATCAGTTCTTCAAATTTTTCCTTTATTAGCTTGTTTTCAACACTTAAGTAAAGATGATTATTCTCAAATCTTAATGGTTTTACATTTTTAATTATCATTGAATAATCCGATTCACTTATAGAACTGCCTTTTTGCATTTCTAAAACTTTTAAAACTCTTTCCCAGACTTTTTCAGCTTGGTCCAACATAGAACCCCCTGTCACTTTTTTCATATCATAGTATTTTTTAATTATATCAAAAATAATCATATTTTTCAACTTTTCAAGATACTTTTCCACATTTTTTAATTTTTTCAACTTATAAACTTATAAACATCTTTTCCCACACCTTATCTATAACAAAACCAATTAATTCTTCAACTTATAAACATTTCCACATTTTTTCCACACAAACATTTCAACACCCATAACCGTTAACTTATATTTTTTTTTTCAACACACATTATCCACACACCTTAAAACCTGTTCACATTGTGTGGATTTCTGTCTATAACTTTTTTTTTTTCATTTCCTATGTGGGAAAGTATTTGTTATCCACAAGCAATATTCACACAAAAGAGAAGCCAAAGCTTTTAAACATATAGCTTTAAACATTTCCACAGCCCCTACTACTTCTACTACTATATCTATAAATAATCTCTTTCTTTTAAACATTGTGGGAAACACTTATTGAAAGAAGTATTTAATTATTTTTATAATGAAAAATTAAATATATTTGTTTTTTTTTGTTTATAACGTTTAATAACCTTGACATATTCCAAAATATAAAGTAAAATATATCAATGTGACTAAAATTGAATAATAAAGTATAGAAAGGGAGTGTTTATATTATGAAAAGAACTTTTCAACCTAATATTAGAAAAAGAAAGAAAGATCATGGTTTCAGAAACAGAATGGCTACTAAAAGTGGTAGAGATGTTTTAAAAAGAAGAAGACTCAAAAAACGTGCTCAATTATCTGCATAATTAAACCCGGGTTAAACCTCGGGTTTTTCATTAATTATTTAATTACAAAAGAGGTTTCTTGTGTATTCTAAATTATCCAGTGAAGAGATAACTAAACTCCAAAATGGAACTAAAAAAATTTATAGTAGATATTTTGTTATCCTTTATGAAGAGAGTTCGACTAGCAAATTTGCTTTTATTGCTAGTAAAAAAGTAGGTAATGCTGTCATTAGGAATCAAAGTAAACGTTATTTGAGAGAAATAATTCGATTAAATCACCTTACTATTTCAAAAAAATATATTTTAGTTATATGCAAAAAAAATATTAATGAAGCTTTACATAGCGGACGTAATTATTTTGATTTTGAAAAAGATTTACTATTAGCATTAAAAAAGGTATAATGTGATTATATGAAATATATATTAATATTATTTATTTGGTTTTATAGAAAATTTATTTCCCCGTTTATTCCTAATCGCTGTAGATTTTATCCAACTTGTTCGGCGTATTCGTTAGAATCTTTAAAAAAATATGGGGCTATAAAAGGTTCTTTGTTAACACTATATAGGGTGCTACGATGTCATCCTTTTCATCCGGGTGGGAATGATCCTGTTCCGGAAAATTTTAATTTAGGAGAGAAATTATATGAAGGAATTAGAGCACTTTCTCGCATTGTGTCTGCAGTTTTTAAACGGTTACACCCATAATTTTGGTGTTGCTATTATTTTACTTACATTCTTAATTCGTCTTTGTCTTTTTCCATTAGGAATTAAGCAAGATCGCTCAATGAAACAAATGAGAGAGATGCAACCAGAAATTGCAAAATTAAAAGTTAAGTTTGGTGATGACAAGCAAGGACTTCAAAAAGCTCAAATGGAACTTTATAAGAAAAATCAAGTAAATCCTTTAGGTGGATGTCTTCCATTAATCATTCAACTTCCTATTTTTTGGGCTCTATACAAAGTTTTAAGAGGTGGAATAATACCAACTGATGCAACATTTTTATGGTGGCACTTATCTATTGCTGATAAAACAATGATTCTTCCATTAATTAATGGTGTAGCAACGTTCTTACAGCAAAAGTTTACTATGTCAACTTCACCTGGTGGAGATAATCCTCAAATGAAAATGATGCTTTATGGAATGCCAATTATGATTTTTTTTATATCAAGACAATTTGCAGTTGGACTACTTTGTTATTGGATTACATCAACACTCTGTGCCTTTGGTCAGTATTATTTAGTAAATTATGTGTTTAATAAAAATTACAAGCCTAATTATGCTACAGATGTAGCTGTTATTGAAGAAAAAAAAGTGATAAATAAAAATACAAAAAATAAAAAGGGGAAATAGGTCATGGCAAGAGAGCTAATTATTAAAGCTGGCTCAATTTCTGAACTTGAGCTTTCTTTAAAAGTTAATCATAATTTTGATAAAGAGTCTGAAATATATGAAATCATTTCAGAAGATAAAGCAAGTGGACTGAAAAAACTATTTGCTTCTAAAGCAATTTATTTGGTTTCTATTAGAGGTAAAAATGAAAAAAACGAAGTAGTTAAAGTTGTAAAAAAGAGTGAGGAAAATAAGAAAGTTGAAGTTAAACCTCAAATAAAAGAAATAAAAGCCTCTAGTGAAGAAAAAACAGTAATTTTAAAAGAATCAGAAGGTGAAAAAAAGTTTATAGAGTATGCAGTGCTTCCAATTTCTAAAGAACTTGTTACAGCTAAAGTTTCTGCACTATTTGAAGCAACACACTTAGATGTGAAAGTTGTTGAAGTAGAGGAAGTTGATGGTAATTATAATGTTATTATTGAAGGTGAATCTCAAGGACTTATCATTGGAGCTAAAGGAAAAACTTTATATAGTTTTGAGTATTTAGTTAACCAATTTTTTGGACTGAGATATAAAAAAATATTTCTTAATTTTGAAGGATTTAAATAAAATCGTCAGGAAACAGTTGGAAGACTTGCAACTAGTGTTTCAAAAAAGGTAATTAGATTTGAAAAGCCTGTAAAACTTAATTTTATGCCTGCAAATGAAAGAAAAATTATTCATGAAATTATATCATCTTATCCTGAACTAGAGAGTATTAGTGAAGGTCAAGGACCAAAAAGGTATGTTGTTATTCAATTAAAGAAAGGTAGTAATGTTTAAGACTATTACAGCTATATCAACACCTCGTGGTGAGGGAGCAATAGGCATCGTTCGCATATCAGGCAGCGATGCCTTTGATATATTAAAAAAAATTTTCAAACTAAAAGTATTAACAAAATCCGTGGATAATTTAAAAAATTTTAGTTTAAATTATGGATATATCTATGATGGTGAGAGATTGATTGATGAAGTTTTAGTGGCTATTATGAAAAAACCTAATACTTTTACCAAAGAAAACATGGTTGAAATACAGTGTCATGGAGGTTTTTTAGTTACTCAAAAAATTTTAGAAGTGACGATTAAGTACGGAGCTATTCTCGCCGAACAAGGTGAATTTACTAAAAGAGCCTTTTTAAATGGAAGAATATCTCTTGAACAGGCAGAAAGTATTATGGATTTAATCCACTCTACTTCAGATAGGTCTATGTCTAACTCAATTTCAACTCTTCAAGGAAAGTTAAGTGAAAAAATTTCTGAAATAAAAACACAACTTTTGGATGTTATTTCACATGTAAATGTGGTTATAGACTATCCCGAAGAAGGTATTGATGAACCTTTACCAGAAAATTTGTATCAAAATTTAGGATTTGCAAAAAAGTCTATTGAATCTCTGCTATTAACCTATCAAAAAGGTAAGAAAATTAAAGAAGGTATAAAAACTGCTATTATTGGTAAACCTAATGTGGGAAAATCCAGTATTCTTAATGCTCTTTTAAAAGAGGAGAGAGCTATTGTTACGCATATTCCTGGAACAACAAGAGATATTATTGAAGAAAATATCCATATTCATGGAATTTCCCTTAAATTAATAGATACAGCAGGAATTCGTGAAACAGATGATATAATCGAACAAATGGGAATAGATAAAAGTATGATAGCTTTGGAAAGTGCCGATTTAGTGCTTTTTATAGTTGACCTCTCAAGAGAGTTTGAAACTGACGAGAGGGCTCTTTTAGAGAGTTTAGATGTAAGTAAAACCATTATTGTAATGAATAAATCTGATTTAAAATTATATCTTGATTTAAAACTGATTCAAGAAAAATATAAAAAAGTAACTATCTCTGCAATTCAAGAGAATGGATTGGAACAACTGGAAAAAACTATATACGAACTTATATTAAATGAAAAAATTGAAGCTAAAATGGATGATATTTTGATTGATAATATCCGTCATAAAACAGCATTAGAAAAATCCCTTTTAGGAATAAAACAAGTTCAAGAAACTATTTCTAATGGATTTCCTCTTGACTTGATTGCTATTGATTTGAAAGATGCTATTGATGGACTCTCTGAAATAACAGGTGAGATTACCAATGAGGATATACTTGATAATATTTTTAAAAAGTTTTGTGTTGGTAAATAAAGTAGCAGAGTGAAAACTCTGCTTTTCTGTGTTATTAAAAAAGTAATTATTTAAAAAGGAAAGTATATGACTGAAAAATGTGATATTATTGTTGTTGGTGGAGGCCATGCTGGAATAGAGGCAACACTCGCTGCAGCAAGATTGGGTAAAAAAGTAACTCTTTTTACCATGAATATTGACTGTATTGCTATGATGTCTTGTAACCCTGCAATGGGTGGACCAGGAAAAAGTAATTTAATGGCTGAAACTGATATTTTAGGCGGAGAGATTGCAAAACACACCGATGAACATAATTTGCAAATAAAAAATTTAAATACTACCAAAGGTGTTTCCTCTAAAGTTTTAAGAGCTCAGGCAGATAAGCATCATTATCGTATGAAAATGCGAGAAAAATTAGAAAGTTTTTCTAATATAACTATTAGACAAGAGATTGTATCTGAACTTATTTTAGAAAACTCTACTATAATGGGGGTTAAAACTGAAATTTTCAACTCATATTTCGCTTTAGCAACCATTTTAGCTACTGGAACATTTTTGAAAGGAAAAGTGATTATAGGAGATTTTAGCTACTCTGCTGGACGTCAAGGAGAAAATTCAGCGGAAGAACTTTCAAACAGTTTAAGGGAACACGGACTTGAAGTATTTCGTTTTCAAACTGCTACCCCTCCGAGAATTTCCAAAAATAGTATTGATTTTTCAAAAGTTGAAGAAATGTTTGGGGAAGATATGCCAAACTATTTTTCTGTTAGAACGAAAAAAGATGAAAATTTAAATTTACCTACTTGGCTTACTCATACTACAATAGAAACTATAGAAATGGTAAAAAAAAATTTACCTCACTCCCCTATTGTAAAAGGTACTATTGAAACACATGGTCCAAGACACTGTCCATCAATTGATAGAAAAGTAATAAATTTTCCAGAAAAAATTAAACATCAAATTTTTTTAGAACAAGAATCTTTAGAGAGTAGTGAAATTTATGTAAATGGATTTACGACTTCAATGCCTGCATTTGCTCAAGAAGAAATATTAAAAACGATTCCAGGGCTTGAAAAAGTTGAAATTATGCGTTATGGATACGCAATAGAGTATGATTATGTTAATCCACATCAATTGAAACACTCTCTTGAAACAAAAGTTATTGAAAATCTTTTTTTGGCTGGGCAAATAAACGGAACGAGTGGTTATGAAGAGGCAGCGGCTCAAGGACTTATTGCAGGAATAAATGCTTCTAAAAAAATTAGTGGTCAAGAGCCTTTAATACTTAGTAGAAGTAATTCATATATAGGGATTTTAATTGACGATATATTAACTAAAAAAATGATTGAACCCTATAGAGTACTCCCTTCCCGTTCAGACTTTAGGCTATCTTTAAGACAAGATAATGCTTGGAGAAGATTGCTTGAAAAAAGTCGTGAAGCAGGGGTATTAGATAGAGAAGTTCTTGAATATTTAAGTGTTCTTGATAAGCAAATTAATGAGGAAGTTAAAAGAATAGAAGAAGCCTTTATCTACCCTACAAAAGAGGTAAATAAAACACTTGAAAATATGGAAGAAGTAGGTATTAAAAAAAGAATATCTGTTGCTGATCTTTTAAGAAGAGAAAGTATGAATTATAGTAAAATAGAACCTTTTTTTGAGATAAAAGAGTTTGAAAAAAAAGAAATAGAGCAAATTGAAATAGAGGTAAAATACAGACATTTTATAGCAAAAGAGAGAGAACAAATTATTAAAATAAAAGAACACGAAGCATTTCTTATTCCTAGCGAAATTAATTATGATAAAGTAAATGGACTTTCAAATATTGCTAGAGAAAACTTAAAGGATGTTAAACCTGAAAATATTGAACAAGTTTTTAATATTTTAGGAGTTTCTATTCACGATATTAATATATTAATTTTATACATTAAAGAATTAAAAAAAGGAAGGTTAATATGAGACTTGATAAATTTTTAAAAGTTTCTAGATTGATAAAAAGAAGAACAGTTGCTAAGGAAGTTGCTGAACATGAAAAAATTATTGTAAATGGACAGGTTAAAAAACCAGCATATAGTGTAAAAGTTGGGGATATTATTGAAATATCTTTATATAATCATCATTATAAAGCGAGAGTTTTGAGTGTACCAGAAGGTAATGTAAGAAAAGATGATGCAGAAACACTTTATGAAATCATAGAGGGAAATTAGTATGGATATTATAAAATGTAATGCTAAAATTAATATAGGTTTAAATGTCATTGGAAAAAGAAATGATGGATACCATGAACTTAGAATGATTATGGCGCCTATAGATTTTTCTGATACTCTTCATATACAATATCAAAAAGGTGTAATAGGAGAGTTTAATATGAGTTGTAATATTCCTTTTATTCCTACGGATAAGAGAAATATACTCTATAAAATTTACGATTCTTTTTATTTTAAAACGGGCATAATTCCTGAAAAAATAAATATTAGTTTAATGAAAAAAGTTCCTATTCAAGCTGGACTTGGAGGTGGCAGCAGCAATGGTGCATTTTTATTAAAGTATTTAAATGTCAAACATAATAATATTCTCTCTTTAGAAGAAATGATAAAAATTTCTAAAAAAATTGGCGCGGATATTCCTTTCTTTTTAATCAACAAAACAGCATTAGTTGAAGGAATAGGAGAAAAAATAGATATAGTTAAAAATACCTTAAATTGTGATATTATTTTAATAAAACCAACTTTTGGAGTAAGTACAAAGGAAGCTTTTGAAAACATCTCTAAAATTATTTTAAAAAAAGATGTACGTATTGATAACATTAGATACGCTCTTGAAAACAATGATATTGAAGGAGTTAAGGCCAATATTTTTAATGATATTGAACGTAGTTTGCTCTTGACAAATCAAAAAATAATTGATATAAAGTACTTAGAGAATAAATTAAAAAATATAAATCTTTTTATGTCTGGCAGTGGAAGCACGTATTTTGTGTTGGTAAATAAAAATTCAAGTGAAAAAGTTTATAATGAGTTAAAAAACATTTTCCCTATCCATTCATTTTTTCTCTACAAAACACATTTTATAAATAATTAATACAAAAAAAGGGGTGTAAAATGAAAATAAGCGACGTAAGAGTTCGTATTGCTAGAAATGAGTCTGATGCTAAATTAAGAGCCTATGTTGATATTACATTGGAAGATTGTTTTGTAATTCATGGGCTTAAAGTTATAGAAGGAAAAAACGGAAAATTTGTTGCAATGCCATCTAGAAAAATGCCAAATGGAGAGTATAAAGATATTGCACATCCAATCTTTACGGATATAAGAAATGAGATTACAAATAAAGTGTTAGAAAAATATGAAGAAGTTGCAGCCACAGTATCAGAAACGGAAATTTTTACACATGAAGAGTAGCTTAAACCACGCATAAATTGCGTGGTTTTTTTATTTAAGAAACAACGAATCTAAATATTATTTATTTTTAAAAAAATCAAAATTGGAAAAGTTAGTGTAATTTGTTTTAAATTTTGATATAATTTTAATAATAATGATATTTGAGGAGAAAAATGAAAATCAATATGATTTCTGAGACAATGGGAAAAAATGGACCCATTGACGCTAACGGAGTTCACTCAGCTTTTATGGATGTATTAAGCTCTTTGAAAAAACATGCAGATATGCAAGTAGATGTGAATGGTGAAGGAGATGAGTATGATATTATTCACTCTCATACAATAGGTCCTATATATATAAAAAAATCAAAGGGGAAAAAATACAAAACGCTCGTTTCAGCACATGTTATACCTGAATCAATGGTTGGAAGTATAATACTTTCAAAATATTGGTTACCTTTTTTTACCTTATGGATGAAAAGAGCTTATAATAGAGCTTCTATGGTATTGGCAGTCTCCCCTACCGTAAAGAAGAGATTAGAAGAGTTAAATATTAAAGCAAAAGTGGTATTTATGCCAAACAGTATAAATAGAGATAATTTTCGTTACAGCACAGATAAGAGTTATCGTTCACATTATGAACTTTCAAATGAGGATTTTATTGTACTCTGTATTGGACAAATTCAAACGCGAAAAGGGGTTTCGGATTTTATAGAATGTGCACATAAATTACCTGAGGTAAAATTTATTTGGGCAGGTAATAGACCATTTGGAAAGGCGACTTCAGGATTTTCTGAGACTGAAAAAAAGATAGAAAGTGCACCAAAAAATTGTAAATTTATTGGAAAAGTTGATAGAGATGATATGCCGAGAGTTCTTAATATGTCAGATGTTTTCTTCTTTCCTAGTTTTCAAGAAAATCACCCCGTAGCTGTTATTGAGGCTGCAAGTGCAAAACTTCCAATCATTTTAAGAGATATTGAAGAGTATAAAGATATTTTTTTTGACTGTTATTTAAAGGGTAAAAATAATGATGAATTTGTTGAAATTATTAAAAAATTAAAAACAGATAAAGTTCTTTACTCTGAATATATGGAAAAGGCAGATATCATTGGTGCGGAGTATGATGTTAAAACAGTTACAGAAAAATTGGTAAATGCATATAAAGAAGTATATCAAAATTATAAAAAATAAAATTTGAGGTGAATGATGGTGGATACAGAAGTTGGCTTTCATATGGCCGAAGACGAATTTGATAGAGAATTTGATTTAGATTATTATATGTTAAAAGCATGTGAGAGATTAAATGGTTGGAAACTCTTAAAAGAAAAACTTAATTTAAAGCCATTTGATTTTAAAATTAAAGATCTTTTTAATGAAGAGGAGTGGGAAAATATCAAATCATGTTCTTCAACTGCCATTTCAGAACTCGAGGATTTATTGTTTGAAGATTTAAAAGAGTATTATTTTGATTTTATAGAAATTGTTGAACTAAAAAAATATAGAGTGTTATAAATATGAAAAACCTCTAAAATTTGAATTTTAAGAGATTCTTTTAAAATTAAGCGAACAAAATACTGGCAAACGCAATAAAATTGAAATTTAATACCAAAAAATTCATAAATCATGATTCTGTAAATTTGGTTTTCTTCTCTTCAATAATTTTAGAAGTGACAGTGTATATTTTCAATAAAATGATTGCATAAAGTTGAGGTTTTAGGTCCGCCCAGAAAACTTCATGGGGCGTTTTGTAATTAAGTACTTTTCTTGGTCTGTTATTCAATTGAGTAGCTACGTCTCTAATTTCTTTATCTGAAATAGTATTGAAGTCCGTTCCTTTTGGGAAATACTGCCTTAAT
>JAPLKR010000042.1 GCA_026387965.1 Fusobacteriota bacterium
TCTCTTTATACCTGGATTTAATTTATATTGGATATTTATTGCACTTTCAAGCTTTCCAACAGCCTTAAAACGTTATTGTGATCAAAATGGTTACAAGCAAGTAAAAATTCCAAATAAGTATTTGTCGATTGTTGCGAATATTTTTTGGATTGTTTTGAGTATTCCAATAGATGATTTAAGCGTACTGACATTTGTAGGGATAGTTCTATATCTCATTTTCTTTTACCAATGCGCCAAATCTGTGGCTGCTTTAGAGTGCGCGCGTGAGTTAGGTCATCAACAAGAGGCAGAAACACTCTCTAAAGAGCTTGAGACCATCATTGATGAAGAGGAAAAGTTGAGTAACGAGTTAAGAGGCCTGAAAAGGCCTCTTTTTTTACTATTGATTACACTGTAAAGATACAAAAAACACGATTAAATATTTTTCATTTGACAAAATTCAAAAAAAATGTTAAAACTTATATATGAACATATATTCATGTAAGAAAAGGGGTGGGAATGGACTGTTGTCATGAAACAATTATTCATCAAGAAATAGTAGAAAAATTTGAGAATTTAGAGTGGGATAAAATTGGGATAAAGCATGTAGCACAGATGTTGAAATTGCTTTCAGATGAGACACGGCTTAAAATTTTATATTTGCTTCTTTTTGAAAAAATGTGCGTATGTGATATTGCGTATGTACTTAAAATGAGTCACTCTGCTATATCGCATCAACTAAGAGGGCTTCGACAAGAGGGTATCATAGAGAGCGAAAAAGCGGGTAAAGTGGTTTATTACTCGATAAATTCAGACCATACATATATAGGAATATTAAAGCAGTTATTTTACAAAAACATATAAAAGTGTGGGTGTGCAAGGAAATCAAAAAAGAGCCAACAACGAGTGTAGATAAATGACGATATATCCAGATTTTGCTTATATTAATTAGAAATGCATTTATCTGCAAAAATCAATATTTTTTTTCGATATATCGGCGGAAAAATATTTGTGATTGGTAAAAAATAAAGAAAAGAGGTATATAGTGGAGGCAAAAGTAAAAGTATCGGGATTAAATTGTGTGAGTTGTTCGAAAAAAATTGAGAAGGCTTTGTTTTCCATATCGGGAGTAACCCACGTCGTGGTGAGTATGCCTACTCAAGAAGTTATCGCTACATATGTAGATGATATTCCTAAATTAAAAGAGAGAATGGGCAAGATTATACGTTCCATCGAGCCAGATGTGAAAATAGTGGAGAGTGCAACTCTTTTTAAGGAGAAATTTCCTCTATTCTATTTGCTCACAGTGGTTTTGTTTTTCATTGTGGTGTTACTTGTTCCAAAGAACATTCAAATTACCCTATCTATTATTGGGTATGTAATCATAGGGCGACGCGTATTTTATAAAGCATTTTTAGGTCTGAAAAATAGAGACTATTTCAATGAGAATAGCTTGATGATTTTGGCCACAGTAGGGGCATTTTACCTAAAAGATTTTCCAGAGGCACTTGGTGTAATGCTTTTCTACTCACTTGGAGAGAAATTGCAAGGTTTTACTTTTAATCGTTCGCAAAATGCCATCTCAGAATTGATTGGAAGTGAAGAGAAGCGTGTAAAACTAATCAGGGGGGAGAAAATAGAAGAGGTGGAAGTGGAGACGGTAGAGATAGGTGCACATATCTCTATTCATAAGGGAGACAAGCTTATTCTTGATGGGATAGCTCTCACAAGAGCAGCGTTTGATATGAGCCCCATTACAGGAGAGTCTCTTCCAGTTATCTATGAAGTAGGGGATAAAATCATCTCAGGTGGTCTAAACATCGGTGAGAGTGCTGAAATTGAAGTCACACACCGTTTTGAAGATTCTACGTGTAGTAAAATTCAAACGGCATTAAAAATTGCTACCCAAGGGAAAGCAAAAACTGAGAATTACATGACGAAACTTTCAAAAGTCTATACCCCTCTAGTGGTGGTTATGGTCATTTTAGTTCTGCTTGTTCCAACCCTGCTTTTTCACCAACCTTTTTCAGTATGGATAGGGCGAGCGATGATACTGTTGATTGTAAGTTGTCCCTGCGCACTGCTGCTCTCAATTCCCTTGAGTTTTTGTGCAAGTTTAGGATTTGCCTCAAAATGCGGAATAGTGATAAAAAGCGGCGAGTATGTGGAAAGTTTTAGAAAAATGGAGCATTTTCTTTTTGATAAAACAGGAACACTGACCACGGGAAAATTTCAAGTGGAGTCGATTGATGTTGCCAAGGGGTATGAGATTCAAGAGATGTACACACTTATTTTAAGTTTAGAGTCTTTGAGCGGCCACCCAATAGCGAAAACATTAGTGAAAACGATGAAAGCACATGATGCTTTGACGAAAAAAGTTGAGAACTTTCAAGAAATTTCTGGAAAAGGGCTTTTTGGAACTATTGAGGGAAAATGTTGGTATATCGGAACAGAGAGATTTTACAAAGAGGAGATGAAAAGCGAGTGTGAAAGCAGAGGGATTTTACTTTTTTCGAGTGAAGGTGTCGCATGTACTATTACCCTTTCTGATGAGGTGAAGCGCGAAGCAAAAGAGGTGGTAGAGCATCTACAACGAGAAGGAAAAGAGATTGTCATGCTCACAGGGGATAGTTTTGAAAATGGTGAAAAAACATCTCAAAAACTGGGAATTAAAACATTTCTATCAGGACTACTGCCAACAGAAAAAAACAGTAAAGTAAAAGAGTATCAAAAGAAATCAAAAGTACTGTTTGTGGGTGAGGGCATTAATGATGCTCTGGCTATTAAGAGTGCGGATATCGGAATTGCTATGGGTAAACTTGGAAGTGGTTTAGCAATAGAATCTGCGGATATTGTGATTGCCAATGATGATTTAAAAAGTATCGAAGTGTTATCGAAAATATCAAATGAAACGATGAAAATTGTGTGGCAAAATATTTCGGTGGCCTTGGGGATTAAAATTATCATCATAGTACTAGGCGTTCTAGGATATTCTAACATCTGGGAAGCCATTTTTGCTGATGTAGGGGTAGCTATCATTACAGTGCTTAACGCCACAAGACTGCTTTACATGAGAAGAAACGCTTAACTAATTAATAGAAAAGCACTTCTTAAGAGAGATCTTAAGAAGTGCTTTTCCATCAGATTTGTAGAAATTTTGAAATAGTGAGAATAATTTCAATGGCGATGAGAATAATTACGACCCATTCGAGTCTAACCCCATGCTTATCTTGTGTTAAAGAGGTAAAAACATTAATAATATCTAAAAGTGTTTCGTGTTTTGCACTTAAGTTTTCATATCTGCTGATAAGCTCGAATTTCCCAGAAAGCTCGGTGTAGATTTCATTTAAATTCTCCTTGTCCCAAGTAAGATCTGGCTTATCAAGAAGTCGTACACTTGAAACGGTATTGAATTTAAACTCTAGAATCTCAGCAGAGAGCTTGAAAAGCTTTTTATTACTTGTAGAGAAGTTGCCGATTTTCATTTTTTCTAAAATACCTTCACACTCCCCCAGTAGTCTATCCACATCTAGCTCAATTCTATCCATGGCGACTGATTTTGCCATAATATTGGCTACAATATCAAGGGAGTGAGGCTTATGCTCAGACACGATGATACTGTCGTCTAAAGCTTCTGTCTCATCTGCTTGTGTATCTACAATGAAAATGTATTCCTCGCTATCAATTTTTTCGTTAATACAAATAGCTTTGGGAGTGATTTTATCGATATATTTAATAAAATTCACTGCTTCGTGAAATGTAAAATTAGTAAAAACAATGCTCCCAAATTGATAAAGGTGCACAAATTTTAATTCAGGAGCTTTTACAATACCCAAAAGATCTTGGGGGCTGAAGACAATATAATCTCTCCAATGAATTTTTTTTGACATTTCAAAATGCGCAAATATTGGTTTTAAATTGATTTGCATAGTAGTGGAATAAGCAATTAATTTATATCGCTTAGTTTTCATACGTAAACTCCTTAAATTTCTAAAAGGTATATTAATGATGGAACATGAGTACAACTTCAAGGGCAATTAATATAATGATGACCCATTCAAGTCTCACTCCGTGTTTATTTTGAGTAAGTGAAGTGAATACGTTTATGATTTCTAGTAGAGTTTCATGTTTGGTACTTAAATTGTCATAACGTGTAATAAGTTCAAACTTTCCCTCGAGTTCGATATAAATGGTATCAAGACTTTCTTTGTCCCAAGTAATATCAGGTTTGTCAAGAAGTCGAATACTTGAAACAGTGGAAAATTTAAGCTCTAAGATTTCAGCTGAAAGGCGAAAGAGTTTCTTGCTGCTGATTTTAAAATTTCCTATTTTGAGCTTTTCTAAAATCTCTTCGCACTCGTTTAAAAGTCTATCAACATCCATTTCGATTCTATCCATAGCCACGGATTTTGCTAAAATTCCGCCGACAATATCCAGGGAGTGAGGTTTGTGTTCCGATACTATGATACTTTCGTCAGAAGCCTCTGTCTCGTCAATTCCTGAGTCAACGATGAAAGTATACTCTTCACTCTCAATTTTTGGGTTAATAGAAATAGTTTTGGGAGTTATTTTGTCAATATATTTAATAAAATCCATAGATTCGTGATACGAAAAATTTGTGAAAACGATGCTTCCAAATTGATAGAGATGCACAAATTTTCCTTCAGGATTGGCTACAATTCCTGTAAGTTCTTGAGGCGTAAAAACGATATAATCTCTCCAATGGATTTTTTTTGACATTCCAAAATGCGCAAATATTGGTTTTAAATTAAATTGTTTAAGAGTAGAGAAGGCTTCTAGTTTATAGCGTTTAGTTTTTCTCATTTTTTTTTTCCTCTTTTTCTTCAAGTTGAAGTTCCGCTTGAGTTTTTAATAAGTAGAACGGTTCTAGTGTTTCGATATGATCTTCTGTATAAGTGAGAGTTAACTCACATAGAGCGGTTGCTCTTAAAAAATTTAAACTATTTGCTATATAGTAAATTTTTGGAATAATGTTTTTAATTCTATCGCTGTAGCTTTCGCAAGCGTCTCCGATAGCAATACATGTGAGATCTTTATAGCGTTCAAGAACTGCTGCTAAATTCCCCACAAAATACTCACTTTTACGCTCTAATTTTCCCTCTTGATAGCGGTAAAGCGCGCCATAGACTCGACTGTTTTTTGCGTCAATTAGAGCTAGAATAGGAAGTGTAGAAAAGGGAATTTGTGAAGCAAGAATATCTAAACTATTAGCACTTTTTATATGCGCATTATTGGCATGCGCCAGTCCCTTGGCAAATGCCATTCCTATTCTAAGTCCTGTAAATGAGCCAGGGCCACTATTAACGGCAATACATTCAATTTGCAGAGGTGTAATCTCACTGTTTTTGAGCAGTTGATCCACTAAAATTAGC
This sequence comes from Fusobacteriota bacterium, assembly GCA_026387965.1. Classification (GTDB taxonomy): domain Bacteria; phylum Fusobacteriota; class Fusobacteriia; order JAPLKR01; family JAPLKR01; genus JAPLKR01. The sequence goes on from JAPLKR010000042.1 coordinate 5,373, forward strand.
AGTGTATGTGAGTGGTTTTGATCAATTTTTTGAGAAGTTTCCGAGATTATGCCCTTTTCTTTATGATAAAGAGCAATACTACATATTTGGGTAGAGGTATCAATTCCTAAAACATACATTTTTCAATCTCCTCCTTGCGTTCCTGTGGAAAATGTGTGAATTCAATGGAGACCATTCGGTGTGTTTCATCTAAATGTTCTAGCAAAAGAGTAATATAAGGAAGTTCTAAAATAGGTTCAATTATATTTCCCCATTCAATTAACATAATTCCACTTTGAGCTTGAAAATGTTCTAAGCCAATTTCAAAAAAATCTTCAGGTTCATTCAAGCGGTAGACATCGAAATGAAAAAGAGGGAGTCTGCCACTATAGTATTCTGAGAGGATGTTGAATGTTGGGCTTTTAATGGTTTGAGTTACGCCTAGGCATTTGCCAAAACATTTACTCCAAGTCGTTTTGCCGGTCCCTAGGTCGCCATTAAGCAGTATTATATCACCAGCTTTTACCAAAGCGGCCATTTTACAAGCAAAGTGGTCAAGTTGAGAAAAGGTTAAAGTGTATTTCATGAAATCTCCTTGTTTAATTTCTTTCTAAAATATTTTTTACAATATTACTTGTAGAACTTCCCTCTGTGAAATTCAAGATGACAACTTTTCCGCAAAAACTTTCAACAATAGGGGTTTCAGGAAGGGAGTCTACAGTATAATCTCCGCCTTTAACATGAATAGAGGGTTGAACCTTTTTAATAAGTTCGATAGGAGTTTGTTCATCGAAAATAAGCGTAAAATCCACAGCTTTGAGACCTTCTAAGAGCTCACAGCGTTCAATTTCGTTTACATAGGGTTTTTTTGGTCCTTTAAGAATGCGTACAGAAGCATCGGAATTCACTCCGACAACAAGATAGTCGCCGAGTTTTTTTGCGGCATTTAAATATCTGAGATGCCCAACATGAAGAATATCAAAACATCCATTTGTAAAGACAATCTTTTTTCCATCTGCTTTTAGTTTATGTAATAGTTCTAAAGTTTGAAGAGTATTCATAATTTTGCGCCTCCGATTTATAATATTAATGTTACTTTCTTACATAGTACATGTATTATATCATAAAAACGTTTTAGAATTAAGGGGGGGAGGCTTGCGTAAAGTTGTTTTTCTTGACTAGCACGCAAATACATGTTACTATCAGATAAGAAAAAAAATTGAAGGAGTAGGGAATTGAAATCGTTAAAATACTTTGAACGTATTGTTATTTGGTGCTTAGTAGTTATGCTAGCTATTGTAATATTTTTTTCACTTCTTCAAGTGGCTTTTGGACTAGTCGCATCACTCTTCATTCACCCAGAGTCGCTTTTAGATGTTGATAATTTATTTGGAATGTTGAGCAGTATTTTTATGGTGTTAATTGCAATGGAACTTTTTGAGACGGTAAAAATGTATATTCAAAAAAAGGGTATATATGTAGAACTTATCATTGATGTTGCGATTATTGCCATGGCAAGAAAATTGATTATATTTGACTACTCTTCAAGGAATATTCCAATACTTTATGGCGTTGCGGCTGCAATGGTTGCCTTAGGGACAGTCCGCTATATTTGTAAGAAAACAAGTAATCATTGCGTAGATTGTACAGAGAGGAAAAAACAAGAGGAGGGCTTATCTAAATGAAACGTGTAGTTAGTATAGGAAATATTCAAATAGGTGGTAGTAATCCAATTGCTATTCAGTCAATGACCAATACTCCCACAGCTAATGTAGAAAAAACCGTCGAACAAATACTGAAGCTTGAAGCAGTAGGTTGTGAAATTGTACGCGTAACAGTAAACGATATAGCTGCTGCACAGGCTATTTCAGAAATAAAAAGACATATTCACATTCCCCTTGTGGCAGATATTCACTTTGACTATAAATTGGCTTTAAAGGCCATTGAAAATGGTGTGGATAAAGTGAGGCTGAACCCTGGCAATATCGGTTCTGAAGATAGAATTGAGGCTGTTGTAAAAGCAGCTAAAGCGAAGGGCATTCCTATTAGAATAGGTGTGAATTCTGGAAGTATTGAAAAACACATATTGGAAAAATATGGGCATCCTACATCGGATGCGCTTGTAGAAAGTGCATTATATCATATTAAACTTTTAGAAAAATTTGATTTTAATGATATTGTTGTGTCACTCAAAGCGAGTGATGTAAAAATGATGACTGAGGCTTATCAAAAGATTGATAAGCTGATTGTTTATCCCCTTCATTTAGGCGTTACAGAAGCGGGAACTTCAGTGCAAGGTATTGTGAAATCCTCGATTGGAATTGGCAGTTTACTGCTTCAAGGTATAGGTAGCACACTGCGGGTATCTTTAACCGAAGACCCCGTAGAAGAGATTCCAGTAGCCAAAGAGATATTAATGGTGTTGGGTTTAAGAAAAGGGGTTGAGATTGTGTCGTGTCCTACATGCGGACGAACACAAATAGATTTGATTGGTTTAGCAAAACAAGTTGAAAAACGTTTTAAACATCTCAACAAAGATTTGAAAATTGCGGTAATGGGGTGCGTTGTCAATGGCCCGGGCGAAGCAAAAGAAGCAGACTTTGGTGTCGCTGCAGGTCAAGGCATTGGGATCATTTTCAAAAAAGGGGAAGTGATAAAACAGGTTAAAGAGTCCGAGATTCTTTTTGAACTCGAAAAACTTCTTGAAGAGTTTTAGGAGAATATGTGAAAAAAATAGGTATGATTTTAGGTACAATTGCTCTTTCTACCATTTTGTTGGCTGATGTCGTTAGTGGTTCCCTTTATACCAATGGGGTTTCTCAAATTACACAGAGTGTTGCAGTTAGCGGAAGTACGGTTATATGTAATTTACCCTCTCAGATAAATATGGATTCATTGAATGTTGTGGGGGCTCGTGTGAAAAGTATCTCTTTTCAAAATCCAACAGATTTGAACAATATTGTGGGAAAACTTGTGTCAATACAGGGTGTTCTAAGTGAGAAATATCAGGTTATTGGCTATAATGGACAAAGTGCTATTTTAAAAAACATGAAAACAGGCCAAATGGTGGCAAATATCACCCAACCTCTAAATATTTCAGGCGCAAGCAGTGGTGTTGCAACTCAAATAGTTTTGGATTCTTCTTTGGAAAGCGCGACAGCACAGGTTTCATACCTTGTAAACTCTCTTTCGTGGCAACCCATTTATAAGTTGGTGGTAGGTGAGAAGAAAATCTCTTTAGAGTTTGTTGCAAAAATTGAAAATAACAGCGATACAGGATATTTTTTGCCGAAAGCCCAATTTATCTACGGAGACATCTCACAAAACAGAAATGTGCCTACTGATATGGTGATGATGACAAAGAGTCAAAATAGCCAAAATAGCGGCGGTTTTCAACTTTCTGATACGTATTATAGTTACCCCATTCAAAACTTAGCTATCGCACCAAATTCAACCCAGTATATAACGCTGAAAACGGATCATTTTCCGGTAGATAAGGTGTTGTGCTATACATTAAATGGGCAAAATGTAACAGAAAATGTAACGTTTAACACCAAGCAAACGCTCTTTACAAGAAGCATAATTTCTGCATTTTCAAGTTCAGGCAGTTATTTAGGATCAATTTCACTTCAAAATGATGCAGAGAACAAGTATAGTATTGTACTTTCTAAGGTTGATTTTGTGGTGGCACAAACCAAGCTTCTTTTTAAAACTGTTGTAAATGCAGGAAAAAGTTTAAAGCAAACGTACACAGTTATATTAAATAACAAGAGTAGTAAAAATCAAAATTTTGAACTGTCATGCCCCCTTTATGGAAATAATGCTCAAATCATTCAGTGTAATTATAAAATTAATGTGATATCAGCAAATATAGGGGTGATTGCGGCGGTATTAAAACCAGGGATAAACAAAATAAACTTTGTAATACAAACTGATAACAGTTAGAAGGAGATAAATATGCATCCAGTTCTTTTCCACATTGGAAGTTTTGAAGTAAGGTTTTATGGGCTTATGTACGCATTAGCCTTTATTATCGGAATAATTTTAGCAAGAAGAGAAGCTAAAAGATACGGGCTTAAGGTATCGATGATTGAGGAATACTGTATTATTGCAATGGTATCGGGACTCATTGGAGGACGGGCATACTATGTACTTCTTGAACATCAGTTTTATTTTGCCCACCCCTCACAAATTATTGCCGTATGGCACGGCGGAATGGCCATTCATGGGGGGATCATTGGGGGAATAATAGGAACGTTGATTTTCGGTAAGATTAAAAAAATCAATCCTTGGTTACTTGGAGATATACTTGCTGCCCCGTTTATACTTGGCCAAGGAATTGGGAGAATAGGAAATTTAATGAATGGCGATGCCAATGGCGTTCCGCTGATTACCCCTTTTAAAGCTATGATTACCAATCACTTTGAACAGTGGTGGGCAGCTTATCAAATGGGACTGGCAAAAGCAGCGAAGCCATTTTTACCGTGGGGAATAATTTTTCCTCCTGGAACAGCAGGAGGAGATGAATTTCCCGGGATTGCAACCTACCCCGTGATGGTATATGAGATGATATTAAATTTTATTGCCTTTCTACTTATATGGTTTATTTTTAGAAAAAAAGGGTACAAAACAGGCTCTCTTTTTTGCCTATATCTAATAGCTTATGGAATTATTAGAGGGGTAGTAACAACTTTTAGAGGGGACGATCTTATGATGTTTGGAGTAAGAGCACCCTACGTTATGAGTGTTATCATGATTGTTTTTGGAACTATTATGTTTTTGTACTTTAATCGTAAAAAACGTATCTAATACATTCAGGATGGAAGTGAAATATGCTGGCCAAGGGGGTACGGGTTGACCAGTATAGTGAGAAATCCTCCAGAAACTTCAGAGCCAGCACTTTACACTAAATTGCAAGAGTATAATGGCGTTTCTTACTAAAGGTATATTAATTTTTCATGTGTCTATGAAAAATATCAATAGTTATCTGGATTGGACTTAAATATGAAAAAAAGAGAATTGATATTAAAATAGAAGTGTAAAAGACTCTATAAAAAAGAAAATAGTGAAAAGCGGTAAAGGAGGCGTATGATATTTAATAGTATCATACAAATAAAAAATGAAAAAAATCATTCAGGTAGGGATAGTATTGACACTTCTTGTTGCCATGTCATCAATTGGATTTGCAGCAAAAGCGAAAGTGCTACAAAAAAATGCAGCAAGCAGTAGCGTTCAATCCATTAATAAAATCACGCAACAAGACAATGCAGATTTTAATATTCTAAATCAAACAACTTATTCAGTGGTTATCACAGAATCAGGGTTTGTTTCTTCCAATACAACGGCCGCAAAAAGTTTTGTTGTAGTAGCGCCAAGCCAAGTTATTCCTCCACAAAAGCAGGTCACGGGGTATAGAATTTATCAAACCAGCGCATTCTCGGATGCTTCGGTACAATATAATATTAATTTTGGGTATCAAAGAAAAATGGCAAATGGGAAGATGACTACACTTACCACAGGGCAACAAGTGGAATTGTTCTTGAGTAATGCTGGAATGGCACGAGGATACGTAGTTCATACAAGTCAGTTTGTGTTACCAATTAATAAAGGTGCTACGCTATGTCCGGTACAAATTACCCTTAACGGGGCAGATCAATATGAAAACCCAACGGGAACTAGCTCGACAGCAACATTCAACATCAATATTACAAATGCTCCTAGCCCTAAAATTTAAAATAAGAAAAAATCTCTTGAGTTTGTAAGAGATTTTTTCTTAATATATAGTTAAATTATCATCTTGAAATACAGTATTTATATATAGTAACTCGAGTTGTGCGTTTTCACTACACAACGACACACAACTAAAAAAGAAAAAGTAGACAACTCCCTAAAATAGTGTAAAATAAGTTACCACACACACTTACACTAGGAGATGTCTACC
>JAPLKR010000099.1 GCA_026387965.1 Fusobacteriota bacterium
CCCCAATTAAAAATTATTCCTCTGGAATGAAGGCGCGGCTTGGATTTGCTATTGCTACGGTTGTAAAGCCAGAAATTTTAATAGTTGACGAAGTGCTTTCAGTGGGGGATTATAAATTTAAAGAAAAATCAGAAAATAAAATTATTGAGATGATAAAAGAGGGAACGACGGTATTATTTGTCTCTCATAATATTAATCAAGTTAAGAAGGTTTGTAATAAAGTATTGTGGTTAGAGCAAGGGTGTATGAAAGCTTTTGGACCAGCAGAAGAAATATGTAATCAATATCAGCAGGTGGCTGACTAGGAAGGAGAAAAAATGGAACTTATATTGCTCGCAGGTGGTGTTGGAAAACGTATGAAACAAACAATTCCAAAGCAACTATTACTTATTGGGGGTAAACCCATTATCATACATACATTAGAAAGAGTGGATTCAATTCAAGCGATATCGAAGATTATTATTACAACGCCAGCTGAATACATTGACCAGTTAAAGAACTTGGTAAGAAAATATAAGCTAAAAACCCCATTTATCGTAATTGAAGGTGGGGGCAGTAGGCAAGAATCGGTAAAAAAGGGACTTGAGTATGTTACTTCTGAGCATGTTATGATTCATGAAGCGGTTAGACCTTTTGTACTTCGTGAAGAGTTTGAAGCCTTAATAGAGATGAAAGATGAAAATGTAACACTAGGACTCGATATTCCTTTTACTGTATTAGAGGGTAAAGATAAAATTGAAAAAATATTAGAGCGTTCGACTCTCTTTAATGTTCAACTGCCACAAAAATTTTCAACTAAAAAATTAAAAATAGCACATGAATTTGCTGAAAAAGAACACAAAGAATTTACGGAAGATGCGAGTATGATTTTTTACTATTTAAATGAAGAGGTTAAAGTGAAAAAAGGTACGGAATATAATATTAAAGTGACAACGCCAATAGATATGGTGATAGGAGAGATAATTTATAAAGACTTCATTTTAGGGAGGTCGTCGGTATGAGCACGTGTATTATAACTGGTGCAAGTCGTGGAATTGGTCGAGCGGTTGCCATTGAGCTTTCTAAGCGTAAAGAGATTCAAGATTTCATTCTTATTGCACGAGATAGCGTTAAATTAGAGGAGACAAAAAAGCTGATGGCCCCTCACAATGAGATTCATATCTGTGCTGTGGATGTTGGGGATATTGATGAACTTTCTAAAATAGTTAACTGGGCTGGAGAAAGCTTTGGAAGTATCGACTACTTGCTCAATATTGCTGGTTATGCTGACCCACACTCTCTGATTGATACGACAAATGAGAATTGGGAGACCACGTATAAAGTAAATGTACAAGCGCCTTTTGTTCTTATTCGTGAAAGCGTTCCCTATATGAAAGAAAAGGGTGGGGTAATTCTTAATGTAGCGTCAACTGCGGGAATAACTCCACGACCAGGTTGGCTCGCTTATTCAAGTTCGAAAGCTGCTATTATTAGTATGAGCGAAACCTTAACAGATGAGCTAATGGAGTATGGAATTAAAGTTTATTGCATCTCTCCAGGGCGCTGTGCAACTGACCTTCGAAGAGCTTTAGCGCCTGATGAAGACCAAAGTAAAATTATGCAACCTTCACATGTCGCAAAAGTCATTTCAAATATGATTTTTGAAAACGAAAATTGTTTAGATGGGCAAAATATTATTGTAAGAAAACCTGTACTGAGATAACTGGGAGGACATATGTTGGCAAGTTTTGCGCTATTAGAATTTATTATCATCATTGTCCTTATTTTTATTATACTAAATCTCAATAATTGGCAAAATTATAAAATTGCAAAACTCTATATTGAGTGGTTATTCTCACGTTTATTTGTGGCGTTTCCACGAGATTCTAAGTTGGTAGTATTTAGTTCTGAGCAGGGAAAGAAAATGGGGGGGAATCCCTATTTTCTTTACTTAAAGGCTAAAAAAATCTACCCCGAATATAGACTTATTTGGGTTTTGAAAAACAGTATTGAAGTTGAGCGTTTAAATACGATAGGAATTAAGTGCTACTACGGCAAAAGTTTAAAAGGAGCATGGGTTCAAATGCGGGCTAAAATGATTGTACATTCACACTCTATTGTGGATGATTTTATTAAATCTTTTGTGAGTGGTGCCGTTTCCATTAATACGTGGCATGGTGTTGGATTAAAAAAAGTATGGGGAGCTAATAGCAAAACATTTACCTATAAGATAATGAAGGGGAAAAGCAAATTAAAACGTTTTTTAAAGCTTCCGTTAGTCTATATGAATCGAACGGTTAAGTCATACATGATATCTACTAGCGATAGAGTTTCAAAGTATTATCCAGAAACTTTTTTAGTTTCATCAAACGAAGTTTTTAATTTAGGGCAGGCGCGAAATGATGTTTTTTTTGAACCTTTAGAGGAAGAAAAAAAACTTCCTGAGCTAATTTTAAATAAAAAAATTATTTTATATATGCCAACACATAGACAAAATGGAAATAGTGAAATTCCGCTTTCTAAATGGTTAGATTATGATAAAATTGATGCTATGTGCGAAAAATATGGCTACAAATTCATCATTAAACTTCACCCATTTAATAAGCCACAAGAGGTGAAAGCGTATAAAAATATACTAGATTATACATCAACGCCACTTGATACACAGATACTCCTCAAATATACAGATATCTTAGTCACTGATTATTCAAGTTGCTATACAGACTATTTAATACTTGATCGGCCTGTCATTTTTTTCGCATATGATTTATATGAGTATTTAGCGCAAGATAGAAATATGTATTTTAATTTTTTTGAGGTAACGCCAGGAATAATGGCTAAAACCAAAGCAGAGTTCATAGATGCTTTACAGATAACTTTAGAGGGTATAGATGATTTTGCTAGTGAGCGAAAACGTGTCTTAGATATATTTTATTCGAAAGAAAATCAAGGGTTGACAGCAGAAAAACAAGTTTCATATATCTTTGAAAAGTTTATGAAGGGGTAAAATGAAAAAAATAACCAAAGCGTGTGTTTTTTTTATTGAAAATCTACTGATTAAAGTGTTTTCCATAGCTAAGGTAAAGAAGAGTTACATCATGTTAGATTCTTGGAACGGCCGAGAATTTAGCGGGGATATTAAGGTGCTTTACGATTACTTGGTAGAGCATTTTTCGCATGCAAACTTTATTTTAGTTACAAAACAGAGCCGTGTAGTGAGCTGTAAAATAAGAGAAGTTTCAAGAAAAAGTTTGAAGTATTATTATTTTAGGGCTTGCTCTTATCATTACATTACGAATTATTACTATGTTAACCAGTTAAGAAGCGTAAAAACACGCAGAAACACGCATTATATTTTAGTGTGGCATGCAGCAGGGATATTTAAAAAAATTGGAAAAAGTACAGCAGATAGTCAAGGGAAACGTGCGATAAACAAAGCAGGGAAAAACATCTCGGCGTTAATTGTAAGTTCAAAGCATGTGAAAGAAGTTTATGCCAGAGACCTTGGAATAACCAAAGAGAGAGTCGTAACAACCGGAATATTTAGAAGCGACTTTATTGTAAAAAACAAGTTAACTAAAGCTAGTATTTTAGAAAAATATGGACTTGAGAAACTTGGTCTTAAGACAATAATTCTTTATGCGCCAACCATTCGTGATGATAAAAGTGTAGATTTTCTGCCAGATTTTAAAGTTATGAAAGAAACATTAGGTTCAAAATATAGCGTGGTACTTCAACTTCATCCTATGAATGGAAGGTATCAAGTAGATGAGGCGGTGAACGATTTTGTTTTGCAAATTCAAACAGCAACTTCCGAAGAGTTAATGATTTGTGCCGACATTATGATCACTGATTATTCGTCGTTGATATTTGATTTTGCGTATTTTCAAAGACCGATGGTATTTTACATTCCTGATGGAGAAAATTATATTTCTTCTAAAGGATTTTATATTGATTATTTTGAAAACACACCGGGTAAAAAAGCAATAAATAGCCAAGAACTTATCGAATCTATACTTACGACTCAAAAAGATTTTAAAAGATATCAAGGAGTTCGTGATGTTCTACTTGAATATTCTCAAATGGATGGAAGAGCGTGCGAGCGGTTTGTAGAAATGTTTTTTAAGGAGCAACCATGGTTGAAATAATTTTAGCAACATATAATGGCGAAAAATATTTGCGTGAACAATTAGAGTCAATTCTCTCTCAAAATATCACTGAATTTAAGGTGCTGATTCGAGATGATTGCTCAACTGATGAGACACATTCTATCATAACAGAGTATGAAAAAAAAGATAAAAGGATTCATATAATTGAGGATAAAAAAGGTAATCTAGGGTATGTGAATAATTTTTTTGAACTGTTGAGTTATACACGATGTGAATATGTGCTGTTTTCAGATCAAGATGATGTGTGGCAGAGAGATAAAATTGAAAAAATGCTCAAAGTGGCATATTTTGAACTTCAACTCGTAGGTAAAACAATCCCGCTTCTGGTTCACCACGACGTTACTTTGACAGAAGAAAATTTAAAGGAAAAAGGACTATTAATAAAACGAAAAGGGGTAAAAGAGGGAATTCAAAACTTTTTCTTTCAAAATATTGTGCAAAGTGCCGCAATGATGATTAATCGCCCTCTGATAGAACTACTGAAAAAAAGACCACAAGAGATAAAATATCATGATAAATACATGCACTATATCGTAGAACTTTTTGGAAAACGTAGTTTTATTCCAGAAAGTCTTATGTATTATAGGCAACATGGAAAAAACAGTGTGGGTCAAGAGAGTAATCAAAACAAAATTGAAAGATATGCTGAAAACAATGGACAGATATTTCTGAGTTGGGAGCGAGAAGCCTTAATTTTTATTTTAAATAATTTCAAGGTTGACGAAGAAAATCGAGTGAAGATAAGCCAGTATTTATACATTACAGATGTAAAAATTCCAAAAAAAGAGCGAATGAAGATTTTAAAGAGAAGTTTGATAAGTGTCCCCTTCAAGAAAATGTTGGCAATGAAATGGTTGGGGAAATAAAAAATGAGGTGTAGTAACAATTACGCCTCATTTTTTTATACCGTTATATCCGTTTTAAGAAGGATAAAATTCTTCCTTTAAAGAATGTGTTTTTAAGAAGAAAGAGGAGAAGTTTACAGCCTTCACTCTTTGCAAAATTAGATGAAAAAAATTCTGAATAAATTGCTTCAAATTGACCAATTTGATAATATTTTTGATAATTTTGCTTGAGGGTGAAGTTGTGACTGTGGTAAACTTGTGCACGAGGGATATATCCAATTTTGTAGCCGACGCGGATGAGCTTCGCTGCAAGAAGAGAGTCCTCAGAGAGTGGCACAAGAAAATCATATCCCCCCATGATAAAAAAAAGAGTTCGATTTATGGCGGAGCAGGTATCGGAAAAAAAGGCATTTTTCCGTCCATAAATACTTTCAGTCTTTTTTGAACAAATCCGCTTACTTTCGGGATAGTTAAATTCACGTATGAGTTTTTCAATGTATTTAGCTTTTTTGTAAGGGACTTGTCTTGCAAAGACGGCGTCACACTCATTATCTATGAGTGGAGCTGTGAGTTCAAATAGCCAAGAATCATTCACGGGGAGAGCGTCTTGTGTCATGAAAACCAAAATATCACCTGTTGATTTTTCAGCAGCTATGTGTCGCGTTATACCATGATTAAACTCATTTATACTGACTTCAAATACAATGTCTCCGTAGGTCTTAGCAAGAGACAAAGTAGAATCTAAAGAGGTTGTAACTGGAAAAATAAATTCAATTTCAAAACTGCCTTTTTGTCCTCGCACGGCGGTTACAAGATTTTCAAGATAGTAAGAAGCTTCAAAAAGTGGGATAATTAGTGAAATTTTCATAAAATCTCCTTGTTTAGTAGGCATTTTCATCAAAAAAACTTTTAGTCAGTGTTAGAAAAATGATTTGGATATCAAAGAAAATTGACCAATTTTCAATATAGTAGATATCGAATTTCAAACGTTTTTCAATATTTGAGTTTCCTCTAAGTCCATTGACTTGAGCCCACCCGGTTAATCCTGGTTTTACCCAATGCCTCACAAGATAGTTGTTGTAGGTATCGTAAAAATCTTTTGTTTGTGACACCATATGTGGGCGAGGGCCAACAAAACTCATGTCGCCTTTTAAAATGTTGAGAAGTTGAGGTAGCTCATCCAGATTATATTTTCTTAAAAAGGTACCCATTTTTGTTTTTCTTGGATCATTCTCTGTTGCCACTTTGGTATCAGCTTCAAGGTTTTGCTTCATTGAACGGAATTTGTAAATATAAAATTCTTCTCCTCTAAATCCCGTTCTTATTTGTTTGAAAAAAATAGGCCCTGGGGAAGAAGTTTTGACCATAATAGAGATAACGATAAAAAATGGTGAGAGAATAACGATAAAAATAAGTGAAAAAAGAATATCGAAGCCCCTTTTAACTAATCGCGAAACTAAGCTACTAAGAGGAAAAGGCCTCGTTTGTATCATCGGAAGTCCAAGAATATCTTCGATTTTAGGAACTGAAGGAAAATATTGGTATAGACTAGGAATGATTTTAACTTGTTTTCCTTCTTTTTCGCATGCAGAAATTATCATGGGAATCAAATATTCTGAATTTGAATCAAGAGAAATAACGATTTCATCAATGCTTTTTTTTGCGATATAGTTGAAACATGAATCAAAATTTCCAAGATATGGAAGCGATTTAAGGTGTTGACTAGGTTCGCCTTCAAAATATCCTAAAATTTTATATCCCCAAGAGGGTGTTGCGTTTATGCGCGTTAAAAAATCTCGTGTAAGAGGATTGATGCCAATGATAATGACAAATTTACTGTTATATCCTTTTTTTCTAAAAATTCGCAAAATCATTCGAATGAGTAGACGTTCTATCGAGGAGAGGATGAAAAGTGTTGGCACTAAAATGGTAATGTAGAACTTTGAGCTGTCAAATTGACCTGAAAAAGTAAAATATAAAGATAAGAGTGCTAAAAAAACAAGAAGCGCATAAAATATTTTTGAAATTTCTGATAGAAGTGATTTTTGGCGAAATCCTTGATAGAGCTTAAAAATATAAAAAAGTAGGATACAAGTTGCAATCATATACCAACATATATTTGGAATCATAATGGAAAGCACAAAGTTGTCCACCTGATCAATCGGTGATTTAAAAATAGAAAAACGAATAAGCCATGCAATATGAATGGCAATATAGCAAATTATAATATCAATAAATATGAAAAAAAATATAAAAAATGGGGAAAAACGCCTGATTTTCATAGTTCACCTCGAGCTGTTCAATGATAATGACATTGTACGATATTTATTGCTTTTGCGCAAGAAGTGTGTAGTAATTTTTCGAATTATAAAATTAATTATAAATATGAATAAAAGCATTGATAATAGAAGGATTAAATGTTAAAATAAACTATGAATTATAACGTCTGGAGTATAACAAATGAAAATATTAGCTATAGAATCTTCGTGCGATGAGACATCTATTGCCGTTGTAGAAAATGGGAACAATGTATTATCTAATATCATATCGTCACAAATTGATATTCATAAGGTGTACGGTGGTGTAGTTCCTGAAATTGCTTCAAGACACCATTTGAAAAACATTTCAGTGGTACTTCAAGAGTGTTTAGAGCAAGCAAAGTGCGAAATAGAAGAAATAGATGCGTTTGCAGTGACCTCTGCACCTGGACTGGTAGGCGCACTTCTAACGGGTGTTTCGTTCGCTAAAGGGTTGGCATATGGGTTTCAAAAGCCACTTATTCCTGTTCATCACATGCGCGCTCATATATATGCAAATTTTATTGAACACGAATTGGAGTTGCCTGCAATTGCGCTCGTTATCTCGGGAGGACATACTCAAATTGTTAAAATGACAGAGTCTCACGAGTTTATGCTACTAGGAGAGACGATGGATGATGCGGTCGGAGAGTGTTATGATAAAGTTGCGCGAATTTTAGGCCTGGGTTATCCAGGAGGACCTATTATAGATAAACTCAGTAAAGAAGGAAAACCAACACTGACTATTCCAAAAACTAACGTTCAAGGGAGATATGATTTTAGTTTTAGTGGAATTAAGACTCACATGCTAAACTACATGAACCAGTGCGATATGAAAGGTGAAAAAATTGATGCCCCAACTGTAGCTGCTTCTTTTCAATACAACGTGGTATCAGGACTTATTGAAAAAGTAATTTTAGCGGCAAAGTCAGAAGCAATAGATACCATACTTCTTGCAGGTGGTGTTGCGGCAAATTCTGAACTTAGATTAAGGTTAGGGGAAAAATGCTTAGAAAATAATATACAACTACATTTCCCTAAAATGTCTTATTGTACAGATAATGCAGCCATGGTTGGCGTTGCTGCGTATCACAAATATATCCGAGAGAAAAACAAAGAGAAGTTTTTAGATTTTCTTGCACTCAATGCTATTTCAACGAGGGAAATAACTCAAGATGTATAAAAATATTGGCAAAAATAAGAAGGGATTTACTTTAGTAGAACTGCTTGTGGTGATTGCTATTCTAGTAATAATTATTGGAATTATTGTGGGCTTTCAAGCTCAAGTGATACGAGGGCAAAATGCTAAAAAGACAGCTTATGAAATAGCGGGGTTTTTTAAGACGCAAATTAATAAAGGGTTTAATGAACGTGTAAATTATGATATAAAGATAGATTATGCTAATCGAAAAATTACTCTTTACTCAAACGGGACAACACAGAGTGTGAGTGTACTAAAGCTTTCTTCTGGTTTTAATTATACAAATAACAGCAATTCTTCAGTTGCTTGGACAGGCTCGATTACAGACGAAGGGTATATGAGTCCTAATTCGATTTTGATTAAATCTAAAGGTGGTCAAAATTTGTATAAAATAACCATTTCTGGGATGTATAAAATAAAACTATCTGATATTAAAATATATCGTGCGACCGGTAGTGGAGCATTTCCAACGAAACCCCTAATTACACTCAATTGACTGGGAAAAGGAGAAAAAAATGAAAAAATATCCAATTAAATTTAATAAGATATTTGTAGAAAAAATATGGGGCGGAAGAGATTTTGAAAAGGCGTTAGGCATGCAACTTCCAGATGACAAGTTATATGGAGAATCGTGGGAACTTTCAGTGTTGAAAAACGGCTCATCCACAATCGTCAATGGCGAGTATCAAGGGAAAAAACTTTTTGAACTTCTAGAGGAGCATAAATCAGAACTGGTTGGCGAGAAAATCTATGCTCGATATGGCAATCAATTTCCCTTGTTGATTAAGTATCTCGATATTAATGATAAGCTCTCTGTTCAGGTTCATCCGAATGATGGGTACGCTTTGAAGCATGAGAACAGCTTTGGAAAAGCGGAGTGCTGGTATATTATGTCAGCTTCGCATGATGCCAAACTCATATTTGGGCTTAAAGAGGGTGTGACGAAAGAAGAATTTGTTTCGAAAGTATCCCAAAATGAGTTTGCTGGGATTTTTAATGAAGTAAGGGTTCAAAAAGGCGATTTTATTTATGTAGAGCCAGGAATGGTACATGCAACCGTTCAAGGGAGTATTCTCATTGCAGAAATTCAACAAAGTTCGGATGTAACGTATAGAATATATGACTTTGATAGAGCGGATGCGGGTGGTAATAAAAGAGCGCTGCATATCAAAGAGTCTGCGAATGTCATTAATTTTAATTTGAAAAATATGAACGAAAAAATTCAAAAGAGTTTAGATATGAAAAATGGAAAGCTTTTGGATACAGAGTATTTTAGTGTTGAAAAATGTACAGTTGAGCACAAAAAATCATTTAAAGCAAAAGAGAGTTTTCAAATACTATCGGTTCTTGATGGCAAATCCATTGTCGAATGCGGAAATGAAAAAGTAGCGCTTTCGGTTGGAGAAACGATGCTAATTCCGGCAAAGATACCGTTTGAAGTGGTAGGGAATATTGCGTTTTTAAACTCTTATATTCGGTGTGAATAATTTTTAACGATTGGATAATTAGAGTGAATTTACGAATACTTGGAGGTTAGTATGGAATTTACGAGATGGATTATTAGTAAGAAATAAAAGATAACTACCTCTGGGAATTAAAATGTCTTTTGAGGTAGTTTTTAACGTTTAAATATAGCGACTCGAGTAAAATAATATAAAGATTTTTAAGTAGATTTAACACTTATAAAAATTGTCAACGCAGTAAGTATGGCTGCTACTAGGAGGAAAAATGTTAACGGCTCTAATTATGGCTGGAGGAAGTGGCGAGAGATTTTGGCCTCTTTCCACAAAAAAAAGACCCAAACAATTATTGAAATTAATGGATGATAAATCCATGATTCGAAAAACAGTTGAGCGAATACTTCCAATCATTCCCAAAGAGAGAATATTTATTGGAACGAATGCAATACAAGCCCCTCTGATTATGGAAGAGCTTCCAGAATTTTCGAAAGATAATATTATTATTGAGCCGAGTTTTAAAGATACTGCGGCAGCCATTGGGTACGGTGCATATTTTATTAATGGGAGGTTTCCAAATTCTACGTTGGTTGTACTAGCGAGCGATCACATTATCAGAAATGAAGAGAATTTTAGAAAGCGCGTAGAGTTAGCGGCACAGGAAGCAGAAGATGGAAGTATTGTAACTTTGGGCATAAAGCCTAACAAACCAGAAACAGGATATGGGTATATTGAAACTGAGCAGTGTTATATTGGCGAGGCGTCACCAGTTATTCGTTTTTGGGAAAAGCCAAGTTTAGAAAGAGCTGAAGAGTATGTAGCGAGCGGAAATTATTTGTGGAATAGTGGAATGTTTATTATTGAAATGCCAACCATCAAGAGAGCTATTCAAGAATATCTTCCGGGACACTATAAAATTTTGGAGAGCATGAGAGATGAAATCACTAAATATTCGGGCGTAGCTCTTAGTGAAAAAATAAAGGATAAATTTGAACTTTTTCGAAAGATATCTATTGATTTTGGTGTCATGGAAAAGGCGAAAAACATCAAGGTAATTCCTGTAGATTTTGGGTGGAATGATGTGGGAAGTTTTCCAGCACTTGATGATATCTATCCTCATCTAGAAAATGGTGATGTTGTAAAAAACTGCCAGGTTTATAGTTTTAACAGTAAAAACAATATTATTATTGTAGATGAAAAAGTTTTGGGGAAAAAAATAGTTCTTTTAGGTATCGAAGATACGGTTGTAATCGATAGAGGAGATGCGCTTCTAATTACAAAAAAAGACGAGAATCAAAATATTAAAAAAGTACTAGACAAAGTCATAGAATAAGGGGGAGATGAGTGATGCATAACTATGTGAAATCACGAAAATTGCTGGTACTATTTTTTGTTGTGAATGTAATCATTATATTTTCATTAGCCTTTATTTTAAGAAAACACCAATTTACAGACTCAGATTACCGAATCGTAGGATTAATTATCTTACTTATTGTGTATTTGATTGTATCGTATTTAGTGGGCGTTTTTAATTTTGATGGCGGGCAGTTGAGCTATCAAGCGATATCTATTATATTAGCTAACAATATTATTTTCATGTTGCTATTTTCAACAATTTTTTTTACAAGAAAAACGGCCATTACTATTTTTACCATTTCTTGCCTATATCAAATTATTCTTAAGTTTTTTGTTGTTAATAGTTTTTCGATTACTGAAAATATTTTAGTAATTACGGATAGCCAAAATGAAGAGACCCAAACGAGTGATTATTGTGGTGTAAAACAATTGGTACAATATGATGTCAAAGCCGTTATGAACACGAAAAGTAGTGAGAAATTATATGAGTTTTTTTTAAAAAATCCGAATGAATTTGTAAAAGAAAAACAAATTTCGATGATTATAATTGAGAATATTGATATTGGACTTGAACTTCAGCAAGCGCTATTTAATTTGAAAATGCATGGAATTAAAATCGTGAATGCACTAGTAATGTATGAATATTTAAATGAAAAAATACAAGTTAGAAACATTAATTTGAAATGGTTTTTATTTAGTGGATTTGAAAGTCTAAATTCACTTATTTATATGAAATTTAAGCGGGTTTGCGATGTTATTCTTGCAGCTATCATTTTGATTATTACCAGTCCAATTATAGCGTTGATAGCCATACTCATTAAATTAGAGTCTGAAGGATCGGTGTTTTTTAAGCAAGAGAGAATAGGCCATAATAATCACCCATTTATTATTATTAAAATGCGGTCGATGCAAATAGATGCGGAAAAAGAAGGAGCGAAGTGGGCAACAAAAAAGGATATTAGGATAACAAAAGTTGGAAAATTTATTCGAAAAACTCGAATTGACGAGTTGCCTCAATGTATAAATATTATTCGTGGTGAGATGAGCTTTGTAGGGCCTAGACCTGAACGAGAAGTATTTATTAACGATTTGAAAAAATCGATTCCATTTTATGATGTGAGGCATAATGTAAAACCTGGAGTTACAGGACTGGCACAAATTAAATACCGTTATGGCGCAAGCGTTGAAGATTCGGAAGAAAAATTAAAATATGACCTCTATTACATTAAACATGCAAGCTTGTGGTTAGATATTATGATTCTTGTTCGAACAGTAAAAACAGTGTTGTTGTTTAAAGGGAATTGAATTCTCTGCCATGGATAAAAGTCAAATGGATATTTTCGACACGGACTAAAATCTGAGGATAATAGTCCCTCTCGCGGCGAGAGGTTAGGTGAGTGGTGTTTGTGAAGTTAGAAAAAAATACGCCCTCTAGTACCCCCTAAGGGGCGTATAAAAATAATAAAGACAACTCACCCCGGCCCTCTCTTCAAAGAGAGGGGGATGGGAAAGAAAAAAATATTAGGAGAAGAAATGAAAAAAATAGCATTAATTACAGGAATTACGGGTCAAGATGGCTCATACCTTGCTGAGCTTTTACTAGATAAAGAGTATGAAGTTCATGGAATAATTAGAAGAAGCTCAAGCTTTAATACCGATAGAATAGAGCATCTCTATATTGATGAGCTGATTGAGGATATGAAAAAAGATAGAAAAATTAAGTTGCACTATGGAGATATGACGGACTCAACAAACTTAATTCGTCTTATTAAAGAGATAGAACCAGATGAAATATATAACCTAGCAGCACAATCTCATGTAAAAGTATCATTCGAAGTACCAGAGTATACGGCAAATGCAGATGGTATCGGAACGCTTAGACTCCTAGAAGCGGTAAGATTTTTAGGATTAGAAAAAAAATGTCGGATTTATCAAGCTTCTACAAGTGAGCTGTATGGAAAAGTTCAGGAAGTTCCTCAAAGTGAGACAACCCCATTTTATCCCCGTTCGCCTTATGCAGTAGCTAAAATGTATGGTTTTTGGATTACGAAAAATTATCGTGAAGCCTATAATATGTTTGCTGTAAATGGGATACTTTTCAATCATGAATCGGAGAGACGCGGAGAGACATTTGTAACCCGTAAAATCACCTTAGCGGCAGCGCGTATTGCCCAGGGCAAACAGAAGAAGCTCTACCTTGGTAACTTGTCTTCTCAACGTGACTGGGGGTATGCAAAAGACTATGTTGAATGCATGTGGTTAATGCTTCAATACCATACACCTGAGGATTTTGTAATCGCTACAGGCGAGATGCATACAGTACGAAAATTCTGTGAATATGCTTTTAGAGAGGCAGGAATTGAGTTGGAATTTAGAGGTGAAGGTGCAGAGGAAAAAGCCTACTGTAAGCAAACGGATGCAGTATTAATTGAAGTGGACCCAAAATATTTCAGACCAACCGAGGTTGAAGAGCTTCTAGGAAATCCCACAAAAGCTAAAACAGTACTAGGGTGGAATCCAAGAACAACAAGCTTTGAAGAGTTGGTAAAAATCATGGTATCACATGATATGAAATTAGTAGAAAAAGAGACTGCTATAAGAAAATCATTTGATTAGGATAGAGAAATAATTACGTGAAAATATAGGGGGGGCGATGTTAAGAAAGATATTAAAAAAGTTGTATTATAAAAAACAGTGGATATTGCTTTTTTCTAAAGATGTTGATATTGCTGAAGTTGTAGAGTTAGAAAAATTCACGAAACTTATTCCTCCAAAAGATAGATTTTGGGCAGATCCTTTTATAATTCGCGAAAGTGATAAAATTTATGTGTTTGTTGAAGAATATTTATATAAATTAAAAAAAGGCTATATTTCAGTTTTAGAATTAGATTCAGAGTTTCATTTAATTAAAAACACAAAAATCATTGAAAACCCCTACCATATGTCATATCCTTTTGTGTTTTTAGTAGGGGGCATGTATTATATGATTCCCGAAACAGCAGAAAATAATAGTGTAGATTTATATAGATGCAATAATTTCCCGTACGAGTGGGAAATTGAAAAAACTTTGATTTCTGAAGTTAAGGCGGTGGATACTACAATTTGTTATGCTAATGAAACATATTTTTTATTTACTAATATTTTTTCTTCAACCACTAAAGATCCATATGCAAAAGATTTATTTTTATATTTTTCGGAAGATATTTTCCAACCATTCAAAAAAATAAGCTGTTCTCCAATTGTATCTGATAACAGTAGTTCGAGATGTGCAGGAAAAATATTTGAAATGAATAATAATCTTTATAGACCTTCTCAGAATAGCAGTAAGGTCTATGGAGGGAGTATTAAAATCAGCAAAATATCATTGATTGATACTTTGGGTTATGCAGAGAAAAAGATTATGGAAATTTTTCCAGAGCGAGGTGCGAATGCAACGCATACTGTTAATATTGATGGAAATTTAATTGTAGTTGATCAACAAATATTTCGTAAGCGTTTTGGTTAAAAGTTGTTGAAAAGAGAGAAAAAAATGAATATAGCGCTTATTAACATAACTTATATGAGTGGAAGTACTGGAAAAATTGTAAAACAACTAGAAGAAGAAGAGTTGAAAAAGGGTTGCCAATCCAAATTGTTGAAAGTCGAAATAAATATAAAAATTTCAATTTTGTTGTAGAAGTTTTAGTGCGTTTAAAAGAATATAAATTGGCTATTATTGGAGGCGGGAGCTTATCGCAAGCAGACAAGGGTTTAATTAAATATAATATAGGGAATAATTATGAACATTTAGTTGTACTTGACAACATAGAGTTGAATAAGCAGTATAATAAAGTCTTTTGTTTGTTTTATCCTACATCTTATGAGGGATTGGGATTCCAATATTAGAAGCAATGAGTGCAGGATGACCTGACCTGACCTGACCTGACCTGACATATAATTTTTCTTCTATTCCCGAAGTTGCTTGAAGCGCTGCGATGATGTTGAATAATTTGAGTGTTATTGACGCTGAGGCAAGTATTAAATTGCTAGAACACAAATCCGTAAGAGAGACAATTATTGAACAAGGTATTATACAGACAAGAAAATTTTCTTGAGTTAAAATATATGAGCAAACAATTGAATTTTATGAAGAGGTTTTTGAAAGGGAAGTCGATGGAAAAAAATAGTAAGATATATATAGCAGGTCACCGTGGTATGGTGGGTTCTGCTTTAGTTCGAAAATTGAATGCAGAAGGGTATCGCAACATTGTTGTTAGAGACTCGAAAGAGTTTGACCTTAGAAATCAGCAGGCTGTGAATACATTTTTTGACGCGGAAAAGCCAGAATATGTGTTCCTAGCAGCGGCTAAAGTGGGAGGGATACACGCCAACAATACTTTTCCGGCTGAATTTCTTTATGATAATTTGATGATAGAGACTAATATCATTCACGCGTCTTATATGCATAAGGTAAAAAAACTTCTATTTTTGGGAAGCTCATGCATCTATCCAAAATTTGCAAAGCAGCCGATTAAAGAGGAATATCTTTTAGATGGATACCTTGAGCCGACCAATGAGGCGTATGCAATTGCTAAAATAACGGGCATAGAGCTGTGTAAATTTTATAGAAGACAGTATGGGTGTGATTTTATCTCCGCTATGCCAACCAATTTATACGGACCTGGGGATAATTTTAATTTAGAGATAAGTCATGTGATGCCTGCACTGATTCGTAAAATTTATGTAGCTAAAGTAAGTGGTGAAAAAGAGGTTGTTATGTGGGGAACAGGAACGCCACGACGAGAGTTTATGCACGTAGATGACCTAGCGGCAGCGTGCTATCATTTGATGGAAAAATATTCGGCTGAACTTCATGTGAATATGGGAACAGGTGAAGACATTGAGATTGGTGAGTTGGCAAAGCTCATTAAAGAGATCGTAGGATTTGAAGGCGAGATTGTCAATGATCTAACTAAACCTGATGGAACGCCAAGAAAACTTTTAGATGTGAGTTTGCTTAACAGTATAGGATTTGAGCATAAAATAGAGCTAAAAGAGGGAATACAAGCGGTGTACAGCTGGGCAATAGAAAATAGAGTATTGTAAAAAAAACCTTATAATTGAAAAAGCGAGAATATAACTGATAGTTTGAATTCTAAGAAATTGACACAGAGCCACGAAGGCACAGAGAAAGAGTAGATATCGTTAAGAGTGTAAATGATTTAAAGAGGAAGCAGCATAGTCGATAAAAATCAGACGGTGAAAATCCCTCTCGGAGGCGAGAGATTAGGTGAGTGGTATTTGAAAAAAAGCTGGAAAATCCTATAATATAAAAGAGTAAGAAACCAACGCCCCTCTTCAAAGAGGGGATGGAAATACCCTCCCTAAATTAGAGGGAGGATAAAAAATAGTATCAACTTACCTCGTCCTTCTCTTTATAAGGTGGTGGGGAGAACATTAATATTAAGGAGTTAAAATTGAGAGAGAAAATTAGAGAGCTTGTCAAAGAAGAGTACAAGACAAAACATAAAGCAAAACAAGCAAAATTTATTCCAGGTGAAACAGTGATTCCTTTTGCTGGGCGCGTATACGATGAAGAGGAGATGTTAACTCTTGTTGACTCTAGTCTTGATTTTTGGTTAACAGCTGGAAGATATGCTGAGGAGTTTGAAGCGGATTTTTCAGAGTTTATGAATCTAGACTACTGTTTACTTGTAAACTCAGGAAGTTCAGCGAATCTCATCGCATTAACGGCTTTAACTTCAAAAACGTTAGGTGAGAGACAGTTAAAACCTGGAATGGAAGTCATCACTGTAGCAGCAGGATTTCCAACAACAGTAAATCCTATTATTCAAAATAACTTGGTACCTGTATTTGTAGATGTTGAAGTAGGGACATATAATATTGATGTAACTCTTTTGGAAAAAGCCCTCACTGAAAAAACAGGCGCTGTGATGATAGCACACACATTGGGAAATCCTTTTGATTTAAAAGCGGTATCTGAGTTTTGTAAGAAACATCATCTTTTCTTAGTGGAAGATTGTTGTGATGCTGTTGGGAGCGAGTATGATGGAAATTTAGTTGGAACTTATGGAGATTTTGCAACTGTAAGTTTTTACCCTGCACATCATATGACTATGGGTGAGGGTGGAGCTGTTCTTACCAACAACAAAGAGCTTCATAAAATTGCCGTATCATTTAGAGATTGGGGACGTGATTGTTACTGTGGTCCTGGAAGTGATAATACGTGTGGAAAACGTTTTACTCAACAATACGGAACGTTGCCTTATGGATACGACCATAAATATGTCTACAGCCACATTGGTTACAACTTAAAAGTTACAGATATGCAGGCAGCCATTGGGTGTGCTCAGTTGAAGAAACTCCCTAGTTTTATTGAAGCGAGAAAAAATAACTTTAAAGCTTTATGGAAAGGGTTAGAAAAATTCCAAAAATTTTTAATACTACCTAAAGCCACAAAAAATAGTGACCCTTCATGGTTTGGATTTCCAATTACGGTAAAAGAGAATTCAAAATTCAGTAAAAATGATATTGTGAATTTCTTAGAAAAAAATAAAATTATGACACGGCAACTTTTTGCAGGAAATATGACACGACAGCCGTATTTTGAAGGTGTGAATTACCGTATAGTTGGAGAACTAAAAAATACCGATGATATTATGAACAATACGTTCTTTATTGGGGTCTATCCTGGAATTACTGAGGAAAAATTGCACTATATGGTATCGGTTTTTGAAGAGTTTTTCAGATAAAGAATTTTTTGCCACGAATAAAAGCAAAGAATAATTTTGCCACGGGATAAGGACGAATAAAAGAGTTGATAAAAGCGTAATTTAAATAGTTGGTCCCTTTCGGAGGCGAGAGGTTAGGTGAGTGGTGTTTAAAAGAATTGAAAAGATACCCCATTTAGGTTAGGGCGAGACGAAAAACACAACTCACCCCGTCCCTCTCTTCAAAGAGAGGGGGGAAGAGAATTTAATTTTAGTAGGTGAGATATGCAGACAGTGAGTAGAGCGAAGGTAGTAGAAATCATTGTTCATAGTGAACAGGTGAGAGAGTATATACTAGAGCTAGAGAAGTATCGAAAATTTGATGAGGGAAGTTTTTTACAACTATCTCTTGACTTAGTAGATGCATCAGAATATTGGCCTGAATCAAGAACATTTAGCATTGCAAGTAAATGTGATAGAAAAAGTAAACGGATACGTTTAATCATTAGCAAAGTAGGAAGCTATACCACAAGAATTTTTACGAAGTTAGGAGTTGGAATTGAGTGTACTGTCAAATATGCCTTTGGTGATATGATACTTCCGAGTGTTGATGTCCCTATAATCTGTATAGCGGCAGGAACTGGTGTTGCGCCATTTTTAAGCTTTATAGAAAAGCTTGAAGAGAGCGGCAAGCTAGATAATTTGAAGCTTTATTATTCTTCAAAAACAAAGCAAGTGCTGTATCATTTTGAGTTTTTAAAAGGATGCTTGGAAAGTAATCTACACTGTTTTACTACACGTGAAAAAAGTGAAGAGTGTCATAATAGACGTATTGCCATAGAGGATATTTTGATAGATACAGACGCGGAGTATTATATCTGTGGTAGTCAAGAGTTTATAGCGTATTTTTATGAGGCGTTATCGTTACAAGGTGTTAAAAAAATTCATAAAGATGAATGGGAGTAAACTATGAAAGTTGTTATTTTAGCAGGAGGATTTGGTACTAGATTGAGTGAAGAGACACACTCTATTCCAAAACCTATGGCAAAAATTGGAGATAAACCTATCCTTTGGCATATTATGAAGCAGTATTCGTACTATGGATTTAATGAGTTTGTTATCTGCCTCGGCTATAAAGGATATGTGATTAAAGAGTATTTTAGCAACTATTTTTTACACAATAGTACTGTGACCATTGATTTAGCTAAGAACTCAACAGAAATTCATAAAAGTAGTACAGAACCTTGGAAAATCACTTTGGTTGAAACGGGTCTTCATACGATGACGGGGGGACGTATTAAGCGTATTCAAGAGTATGTGGGTGATGAACCTTTTATGCTCACGTATGGCGATGGGGTATCGGATGTGAATATCGCCAATTTGGTTGAGTATCATAAAACAAATGGGAAATTGTGTACTGTAACAGCTTATAAACCGGGTGGAAAGTTTGGAGCTCTCAACTTAGGAATGAAAGATGAAGTTGAAGCCTTTACAGAAAAACCAGCGGGTGACGGAACATGGATTAATGCAGGATTTTTTGTATGTCAACCAGAAGTGTTTGATTATATTCAGCAAGGTGATGAAACAATATTTGAAAAAATACCACTAGAAAACTTGGCAAAAGATGGCGAGATGCAAGCCTTTAAACATGAAGGATTTTGGAAGCCAATGGATATTTTAAGAGATAACATAGAACTTAATGCAATGTGGGATAACGGAAAAGCACCTTGGAAAGTTTGGGAGTAAGTGGAAATCAGCCACGAATAGTAAATATAATTTTTTTACCACGAATAGAAGCAAATAAATACAAAAGGGTATTTTACTATTCTGCTAGATATATTATTTAAATGTATGTGAGATATAACCTTTGCGAGGCAATACATGGAGAATAGAGTTGTAGAAGAAGAGTTAGTTTATAAAGTTTTTGGGATTGCAATGAGAATACATAATGATTTAGGAAATAGATTTCTTGAAAAAGTATATGAAAATGCTATGGTATTACTCTTGAAAAAAGAGGGTATTGAAGTTGAAAACCAAAAAGAAATTAAAGTTCATTATATGGGAGAAATAATTGGTGACTATATAGCGGACTTGGTAATTAACAATAGAATTATCGTGGAATTAAAAACGGTAGATAAAATTACTAATATTCATAAAGCTCAATTACTTAACTATGTAAAAGCGACTGGGTTTAAAGTTGGGTTATTAATTAATTTTATGAATGAAAAATTAGAATATCAACGATATATTCTCTAAATATTACATTATGATTTTATTTACATTTATTCGTGGCAAAATTAATTAGAGGTGAAAAATGGAAAATTTTGGAAACAGTTATAAAGGTAAAAGAGTACTGATTACCGGTCATACGGGGTTTAAGGGGAGCTGGTTAAGTATTTGGTTATTGGAGTTAGGTTCTGAAGTGATTGGATATGCTTTAGATCCTTACACGCAGAAGGACAATTTTGTTCTTTCAAAATTAAGTGAGAAAATAATAGATATTCGTGGAGATATACGAGATAGAAAGAAACTTCAAGAAGTCTTTGAAACATATAAGCCAGAAATGGTATTTCATCTAGCGGCGCAACCCTTGGTGAAACTTTCATATTCGCAGCCTGTTGAAACGTATGATGTGAATGTGATGGGAACTATCTATGTTCTAGAAGAGATTAGAGCGTGTGCTGAAACTAAAATTGGTATTATGATTACCACGGATAAGTGTTATGAGAATAGAGAACATCTATGGGGCTACCGTGAAACGGATGCTTTTGGAGGGTATGATCCCTATTCTAGCTCAAAAGGTGCATGTGAAATTGCGATAAATTCGTGGAGAAGCTCCTATTTTAACCCAAAAGAGTTTGAAAAACATGGAAAGGCAATTGCAAGTGTAAGAGCTGGAAATGTTATTGGTGGTGGAGATTGGGCGTTGGATAGAATTATTCCTGACTGTATCAAGGCCATAGAATCGGGGAAAAAAGTAGAAATTCGAAGTCCAAAAGCAGTTAGACCTTGGGAACATGTTCTTGAGCCATTAAGTGGGTATCTGCTGTTAGGTCAAAAACTTATGCAAGAGCCCGTTAAGTATGCTGAAGGATGGAATTTTGGTCCGGAAGTTGAGGAAGTTTACACTGTTTGGGATATGACAGAAAGATTGATCAAAGATATGGGGCGAGGTGAGTTAGTAGACAGTTCACAGGGTGAAAAGCTTCATGAGGCTAATCTACTTCTTTTAGATATTACTAAAGCAAAATTGAAACTCGGGTGGAAACCTAGATTGAATATGGATGACACAATAGAGTTTGTGTCAAAATGGTATAGAGAGTATTCCAAAAGAGATGTATACGAATTATGTGTTGAACAAATTCAGAAATTTTGGGAGAAATGAGATAAGATATGAAAAATTTCACCATAATGGAGTGTTGTGATGACTAAAATAGAGGGTTTTGATTTTGAATATATTCAGAAAAATACAGAATTAAAATATTTCCATGGAAAAACATTTTTAATTTCGGGTGCAAATGGATTTATAGCTTCTAATTTCATTAAATTTCTTCTATACTTAAATGAGAATGTATTAGAACAAAACAAAGTTAAAATTATTGCGATTGCAAGAAATGAAAAAAAATGCAAGGAAAAGTTCTTTCAACATTTAAATACAAAAGAGATCAAGTTTATTTTCCAAGATATTAATGCCCCACTGAAGTTCAAAGAAAAAATTGATTATATTATTCATGCTGCAAGTCAAGCTTCGCCAATATTTTACGGAGTTGATCCAGTAGGGACAATGAACTCGAATATAATTGGAACTATTTCATTATTAGAATTAGCCAAAGAAAAAAAAGTTGAAAGCTTTTTGTTTTTAAGTAGCTCAGAAATTTATGGGAAAGATTTTAATACAGTTAATGAGATGATTGTTGAAGAAGAGGTAGGGAAAATAGATTTAGAAGATATTAGAAATTGCTATGCAGAAAGTAAACATGTTGGAGAGTTTTACACTAAAGCATATTGGAAACAGTACGCAGTCCCTGCAAAGAGTGCTAGAATATTTCATACATATGGACCCGGGCTTTCCTTAGGTGATGGTAGAGTATTTATGGATTTTATTGAGGATATTATTTTTGAGAGAGATATTATGATGAAAAGTTCAGGCAGTGCAAAAAGGTGTTTTTGCTATATTTCAGATGCCTTAATTGCTTTCTTTAAAATATTATTTTTAGGAGAAAATGGTGAAAGTTACAATGTCGGAAATATGTCACAAGAAATATCGATACTTGAATTGGCTGAAAAACTAGTAAAACTATTTCCCGAAAAAAATTTGAAAGTTATTGTGCAAAATCGAATGGAAAATGATAAATATATTCCAAGTAAAGTAAATAGAGCTCTTCCATGTATTGAAAAAATGAGAAAATTAAATTGGGACCCCAAAATTTCTATTGATGAAGGTTTTAATAGAACAATTTTATATTTTCAAGAGAAAATGAATTGGAAAAATTAATATTAAAGGCTATGTTATAGATATTAGTTGCTATTTGGATTGTCATTGAGGTTATCTTTGAGTTCATGGATACTGAAAGCTGATATGACAATCATTGATAATACAGAATTTCTTTTAACTACTATCTTTTTGAACAGAGCTGTATAAAAAAAATACATTTTAGGCGGTAATTTATGAAAACATCCGATTATATTGTGAAATTTTTTGAAGAAAAAGGGATAAAAGTTGTTTTCGGTTATATTGGTGGGGCAATTACACATTTGGTGGATTCTATTGATAAAAATTCTAGTGTTGAGTATATTCAAACATACCATGAACAAAGTGCAGCATTTGCGGCAGAAGGGTATGCAAGAGCGCAAAAAACGTTAGGGGTTGCAATAGCAACAAGCGGACCTGGAGCGACCAACTTAATTACGGGTATTGCTGATGCTTTTTGTGATAATGTGCCTGTGCTTTATATTACTGGTCAAGTGAATAGTTATGAGGGAAAGAAGGATAAACCCATTAGGCAGCAAGGGTTTCAAGAACTTGAAATAATAGGGGTTGTGAAAAGTATCACGAAATATGCGAAATATATAGGGAACGCTTTAGAGATACCTTACGAGTTAGAAAAAGCATATCAATTAGCAATGGAAGGACGTCAAGGTCCTGTTTTATTAGATATTCCCATGGATATTCAAAGAGCTGAAATTGATATTGAGGAGTGTTTGAAGTATTCTAGAAATGGATTAGAAGAAAAACAAAGCATAGTACTTAAAATTGAAATTAAAAAAATAATATTTGAATCGAAAAAGCCTATTATTTTAATAGGCGGAGCTTCAGAGTTCTTAACGGTTTCAGCTAAGAAGAAGTTAAAGTTAATACTAGAAAAGAGTCAAATACCTGTAATTTGTAGCTTAATGGGCAAAGGAAAGATTAGTGAAGAAAAAATCAATTTTTTGGGTATGGTTGGTAGCTATGGTAATAGAAGTTCAAATTTATCCATGAAATACTGCGATTTGCTTATTGCTTTAGGATCAAGACTTGATACGAGACAAACAGGGGCAAAAATTGATAGTTTTTTAGAAAATGGCAAAATTATTCATGTTGATATAGATCAAAATGAGTTAGAAAGT
The DNA here is from genome assembly GCA_026387965.1 of Fusobacteriota bacterium. Lineage (GTDB taxonomy): Bacteria > Fusobacteriota > Fusobacteriia > JAPLKR01 > JAPLKR01 > JAPLKR01. The sequence continues at coordinate 23,625 of JAPLKR010000099.1, forward strand.
CATCGCCTGAAGAATAAAGTGAATGTTTGTATTGAAATTAAAAATTATGCAGAAAATAAAGAACCTTACCATATGATGTTAAAATTAAATGAATTTTCTGAACCTAATGATTATTTTGTTACAGATATAGGACAAAATCAGATGTGGGCAGCACAAACAATAAAAATAAGTGAGAAACAAAATTTTTATACTGGTGGTGGACTTGCTTCGATGGGATTTTCAATACCTTTTGCAATAGGATTAGCATTTGGAGGAAAAACTCGTATAATTTCGATTAGCGGTGATGGTGGTTTTCATATGAGTACACAAAGCTTAATGCTTATTTCACAATATTCACTTCCAATTAAGGTTTTGGTTATGAATAATAGCTCTCTTGGAATGATAACACAATTTCAAGGTTTGTATTTTAATAATAATTTGGTAGGAACAACTTCTAAAAAAGGATATGTAGTTCCAGATATTCAAAAAATAGCAGAGGCATATAACTTAAAATATTACATGATAAAAGAGAAAGATTTGAGTGATAGCATTCTCATGAAAGAAATATTTTCAGATGAATTACCTTGCATTATAGAGTATGTTATTAATACACCAACAGTAGTGACCCCAAAGTTAGAATTTGATAGCCCAATATATAACCCCAGTCCTAAAATCGAGTATAATGAAATTTTAGATTAGTTTATAATATTAGGATATGTTCAAGAAGGTAGTTCTTAAAAATAACCTAGTATTATATATGCATGTCATCAAACTAGTTTTATGTCGATATCTTTGAATTCAAAGATAAAAAAGTAGATTTCACCACCTTATATGAAATGGCAGACTAAAAAGTAACTAAGACTAAAAAAACCAATTAAATACGAAATTGTTAAATAGAGAATTTTGGAGTGGATAACAGATGAGCATAAAAAAGAATTATTTTTATAATTTTTCATATACAATAGTAAATTTATTAGTACCAATTGTTACAATGCCATATATTACACGAGTATTGGGAGATAATAATATTGGGATTAATGGATTTACCAATTCAATCACTATGTATTTTGTATTTATTGGGTCGTTAGGGATTTCTATTTATGGTAATAGGGAGGTCGCACGAGTAAAGGATGATAAGTATAAATTGTCAGAAGTGTTCATTGATCTCAATATAATTCAGTTAATGATGGCGGGCCTAAGTATAATATTATTCTTGATATTTGTTTATTTTCAAAAAGCAGATTTACGCGTCTGTTTTTATGCTCAAGGATTGTTAATTTTATCAGTAATATTTGATATTAGTTGGTATTTCCAAGGATTGGAAGATTTCAAAAAAATTAGTATCCGAAATATGATTATTAGAATAATAAATGTGAGTTTAATTTTTTCGTTGGTGAAAAACGAACATAGTTTGGTTATTTATATAATAATTACTACGGGATGTACCGTTATTGGACAAGTTTTTATGTGGCCGTTTATTAAAAATACAATAACACTGGAAAAATACCATTTTGAACATAAGCGAGTGATAGTCCATTTAAAAAAGAACTCTCAATTACTAATGTTGCAAGTTTTTATTCAAATTTATATGTATTTAGGAAGCACTCTTTTAGGGTATTTGTCAACTATTGCTCAAGTTGCGTATTATACTTTAGCAATAAAAATTATAGGTATACTATTGTCTTTATCAAACATTCTGAATGCTGTAATTATGCCGCGTGTAAGCAATCTTATTTCAAAAGATAAACTTATTGAAGCAAAAGAATGCATATATAAGAGCTTTAAAGCTACTTTTATTGTAAATTTTCCATTACTAGTTATTATTTTAGTTTTAGGAAAAAGAATAGTAATATGGTACTTTGGGATGAGTTTTTTGCCTGTAACAGCTAATCTTCAAATTTTGGCTCTTAATCTTTTTATCATCCCTTTTGGAGGAATTATTGGGATACAGTTATTAATTCCTATGGGAAAAGAAAGGGCAGTTAAGTATTCACCATTGCTTGGACTTATTACCAATGTAATATTGGGGGTGCTTATCATTCCACATTTTGGGTCAAAGGGAGCAAGTATCACGACACTGTGTACAGAATTTGTAGGAACTATTTATGGCGTGTTTTTAGCAAAAAAAATACTCAATTATTATCGAGTTTTTTCAGATGCAAAAAAAATATTAATAGCAAGCTTTATTATGTTGGTAGTTTGTGCTATTTTAGAAAAGTTATTTAATTATTCTATGATTTCACTGTTTATACTAGTAGTTATTTCAATGGTTGTTTATATTGGAATGTTAATAGTGTTGAAAGAAGATGTTGTAGTAAAAAGTTTCAAAAAAATATTATGGAGGCAAAATGTTTAAGCTATCGCTATGTATCCCGACTTTTAATCGTGCGGAGTATGTGAGAGATCTACTTGAGAGTATCTCTAATTCTGATAATATTAATGAACATTCGGCAAAATTAGAGGTTTGTATTTCTGATAATGCTTCAAGCGACGATACTGAAAGTATGATTAAAGAATTTCAGATAACACATTCCTATATCAATATTCGGTATCATAAAAATGAAAAAAATATGGGACCTGATTATAATATTATTAAATCAGTGGAAATTTCTAAGGGTGAATACTGTTGGATAGTTGGAAGCGACGATATTCTTAGAGAGGATAGCTTGAGAAATGTTTTTCAAGAAATTAACAAGTCTGAAGAAGAAAAAGTAATTTTATTTACGAGAGATGAATACGATATAACTATGAAAGTTAGATTAGGTGAAAGAAAATGGGCACATACTCTCGAACGTTTTGAATTTAATACACAGGATAGAATATTACTATCATATTATCTATCGCACGTTGATACTTTGGGTGGGGTATTAAGTTTTATTAGTTCAATTGTTTTTAACAAAAAAAAATGGGATTCAGTGATGGAGGGGCCAAGCCGATACATAGGAAGTGGATATGCCCATGTGTATAAGTTACAGAAAATGGTTTATCAGGGAATAGATTTTATATATTGTAATTATTCAAATATTAAATGTAGGTTAGGTAATGACTCTATATATGAGAATTTTGTTCAAAGAACGATGCTAGATTTTAGAGGTTACGTGATGTTAGCAAATGATGTTTTTGGAAGCGATAGTATCTTAAAAAATGATTTTTTGAAAATTTTAAAAAGAGAACATCCCGAACTAAGGATTATTAACTTATTGACAAAATGCAAAAAGAAAGAAATTAATGAAATTAAAGAGCATTTATTTCAATGTGACTATTCAAAAGATTTTATTGAAGATATTATTTCCAATAATTATTTATGGAGAAAATTTATCTTGATAAAAAAAATTCTTAGAAAATTGAGAAAAATTACAAAATATGTTGGATTAGGAGGGTGAATGCAAACACTCGACGAAATTGAATGGTTAAAGCAAAAATATTGTTATTTAGAATTAAATGAATCGAAGCTCATCAATATATATAGATTTCTATTAGTTTGGAATACTTTTGAAAATAAATTGTGTAATAATAATGCAGAAATTAGCAAAAGCAAAGATATTCTTCGAGATTGTAAATTTTCAGATAAAATAAATACATTGAATAAGGAGATTTTTAACTACTTTAAAAATAGATATGTAGAAAATGGTGAAATGAATGGAGTATTTGATAGTTTTGAATTTAAAGTTGAAAATATAAAAAGTGAAACTAAAGTCATTTTACTAGATGACAACAGTCAAGAAAAAGAATTAGCGCTCTTATATATTGCGTTTAGATTGCGAAAAAACTTAGTTCATGGTGAGAAGAATGTTGAGACATTATATAATAAAAATGAAAGCTTTAAACAGATTAACATATTTTTAATTAATTTGATTGATTCATATCAAAAGGATTTAAAATGAGAAAAGTAAAATGGATATTCAAACGTATTATGTTTAGTGTGATTAATTATATTTTTGCACTAGTTTTGAAGAATGATAAAGTAGAAAATGGCATTCTAATCATACGTTTAGATGCGATTGGAGATTACATTCTTTTTCGTAATTTTATTGAAGTATTAAAAAAGGATGATAAATACAAAGATAAAAAGATTACTCTAATTGGAAATAGTGCATGGAAGAGTATAGCGGAAGAATTTGATAGTGATTATGTTGATGAATTTATTTGGATTGAAAGAAAACGATTTTTAAGAGATTTTAAATACATATTTACAATTCTCAGACAGATTAGAAGCAAAAAATATTCTACTGTTATCAATCCAATGTTCAGCAGAGAATTTCCTCTATCAGAATCAATTGTTAAAATGCTTCAAGCTGATGAAAAAATTGGATCACAAGGAGATTTTAGTAATATTAGAAACTATGAAAAAAAAATAGCAGACAGATATTATTCGAAACTTCTTCCCGGTTCAGAGCAAGTTCTTTTCGAATTTGAGAGAAATCGAGAATTTTTCCAAAGGCTATTAGATAAAAAAATTGAAATTGTGAAGCCAAAAATTGAATTAAAAGAAGAAATTATCGAATTAGATTTACCAAAAAAATACGCAATAATTTTCATAGGCGCTAGTATGGCTTATCGTAAGTGGAGTGTCGTGAATTATGCACAGGTTGGATTAGAGCTACAAAAGAGGTATGGGCTAGATATAGTTTTATGTGGTGGCAAAGAAGATGTTGAAGAAGTAGAAAAGTTTACGCATCTCTTTGGAAATAATTTTATAGACTTGGTAGGTAAAACTACCCTTGTAGAACTACTTTATGTCCTAAAGGGATGCACTGTATTGATATCAAATGAGACATCAATTCCTCATTTCGCAGTTGCAATTGATGTGAAGAATATTTTTGTAATTTCAAACGGTAATCACTATGTTAGATTCTCCCCATATCCTAAAGAGTATGAGGTAAATTATAATGTAATATATCATCCCAAAATTAGTTTGATTTTAGCATCAAAAGAAGCAGATATATTGTTTGGAAAAGTGAGCCGATTGAATATCGATGAAATTACAACGAATACGGTTCTAGAAAATATTAGAAAAAATTATAGAGGAGAATTATGAAAATTTCGATTGTAACGGTTTGTTTAAATAGTGAAAAAACAATTAGAGAAACAGTTGAATCGGTGTTGAAACAATCGTATAATGATATTGAGTATATTATCATAGATGGTTCATCTTCAGATTCAACGGTTGACATAATAAAGAGTTATGAAGAAAAATTTAAAAATAGGGGATTTGAATATAAGTGGATTTCTGAACCTGATAAGGGGATATACGATGCAATGAATAAAGGTATTATATTGTCTTGTGGTGAAATAGTAGGATTAATAAATAGTGATGATCAATACCATAATATTAACATAATTAATACGATTTCAAGAACATTTAAGGAGAAAAAAGTTGGTGCAGTATATGGGAATATGCTAGTAAGAAAATCTGAAAATTGTGAAAAGTTAATTGTTGGAAAAGTTCCAGAAAAAATTAATGGGCTTATCAGTCATAAAATGAGAATAAATCACCCTACATTTTTTGTAAGAAAATCAATATATCTTAAGTTAGGAGTATTTGACATTAGATTTAAGGTGATTGCAGATAAAGATTTTATTATAAGAATGGTGAAAAATAAAGTTGAAATAATAAAAATTAATGAAATAGTAGCTATTATGGATGTTGGAGGGATTTCGGGTGAAGTAAGGAGCCTGGGGATAATAGGAAGAGTAATAAGAGAAAATTATCGAATAGCAAAAAATAATAATTTCACAAAAATTGAAACTATTATTTCAATTTTTGTAATGACTCAGATTGTATTTGTGAGATATATTAAATATAGGTTTTTTTAAGAAAGAAGAGAATATGAATATAAGAATCTCAATAAAATTAATTGAAAATTTTTTTATTGGACTATTGTCTTTAATGATATTTAACTATAGTGTCAACTCCATTATTAACTTCAAATACTTGTACCTAGCCATTCTTTTTGTATTAATTTTTTTAGTTTTATTGATAGTCGTAATATCGAAAAAATTACGAAAATTGGAACCATTAGATTATTTAATAATAATTTTTATAGGGCAGACTATTATAACGTCTTTTATTCATGAAGAAATTTCAAATATTAGTAACATTTTTGTTATGGTTTATTTTCCATATATTATAGCTAGAATATTTCCGTGGAAGAAAAATAGTGTAATATTGTTCTTAAAGTGGATTAAGTTTTTTTCTGTACTAATTATTTTGTTGTATTTATTTGGATATATGAGTGGCAAGTTAGGGAGTGGACGGATAGCATATGGAAACTATAATGTAGTGGGTGTTGCTGAAGTATTCGGAGTTGCAATCGTTTTTTCATATTATGATGCAATAAAATATGATGTAAATAAAATAATTTCAGTGCTAATAATTTTTTTTTCAGGATTTATTTTAGTTAAGATATTGCTTACGCGAGGGGCTTTATTTTCAGCGATAATTTCAATTTTAATATTAGAGCTATTTCGTTTGAAAAAAATATCATTATTAAAAATAATTTCGCTTGTTGGTATTATTTTTTTTATAGTTATAATTCAGCTACCAGAAACTTATAAATATGTGCCACAATTAAAGAGATTTTCTATAATTGGAATACAAAATGACGCATCTATTACAGGTATGAAAACTTACTCGGGTTTTGAAGAGGGAAGATTAAATAAGTATCAAAATAGTTTTACGGCCATTAATAGACACCCTATTATGGGATGTGGGGCGGGGGCAGAATATAGTCACAATATATTTCTTGAATTGTGGAGTAATTTTGGAATTATTGGTCTAATGTTGTTTTGTGGAATAATAATAAATATATTTTACATACTCAGAAAAAAGAATAATGAATTAAGATTTTTAGGAGTATTATTACTGTTTTATTTAATATCGAGGCAGTTTAGTTATGCTTTTCAAAGTAATAAAGGGTTATTTATTATTATCGGGATAATAATAGCATATAATCAAGTGATTCGAAGGAGTACAAATGAAATTGACCCCAATAGCAATATTTACATACAACAGAATGCAACATATAGAGAAGTTGCTGATTTCATTAAAAAAAAATAGGGAATTTGATAAATCTGAAATTTATATTTTTTCTGATGGGGGAAAAAATGACGAAGATTGGAAAAGTGTTAACCAAGTTAGAAATTTTATAAAATCAAATTACAACTTTAGTAATATTCAATTATTAGAAAGAACTGAAAATTATGGCTTGGCAAAATCAATTATTGAAGGAATAACAAAGATTTTTGACAAATATGAAAGTGTGATAGCGTTAGAAGATGATTTGATAGTTTCGAGCGATTTTATAGAGTATATGAATAAAGCATTGTGCTTTTATCAATCGGATGAACGTGTATGGTCTATTTCAGGGTATTCTCCTACGCTTAAAATACCTCGGAATTATGATAAAGAGTTATATTTGATTCCACGAGCATCATCATGGGGATGGGGGACTTGGCGAGATAGATGGAAAAAATGTCAATGGAATAGTCAAACATATACTATATGGAATGATAAGAGAGTGCAAGAGTCATTTAATGTTGGCGGCAATGATATGTTTAAAATGCTTGAACTTCAAAAGCTAGGAAAAATAAATTCTTGGGCAATTAGATGGGATTATTCTCGGTTTATAAATAGTATGCTCACGGTGTATCCTTTGAAAACTAAAGTGATTAATGAGGGGTTTGACGGAAGTGGCACTCATACTTCAGGCAGTTCAGATAAATATTTAGGAATTTTAAATAATGAAGTAATAAAAATGAAAAAACTTGAAACAAATGAGCTTATAGTAAAAGAATTTAAAAAGTTTAGAGATTTAGATTGGATTGGAAAAATTGGGTATTTTTCTAAAAAAAACGGATGGTATGACAATATTAAAAAATTTAAAAAATTTGTAAGGAAATAGTATGAGAATATTATTTATTAATACAACATACAAAAGTGGCAGTACAGGTAAGATAGTATATCAATTAGAACAAGAAGAGTTAAAGCAGAGAAATGAAGCCTTTGTCGCCTTTGGGAGAAATTGTAATATTGAAGATCATAGGCATTACAGAATAGGGAATAAGTTTGAAATGCTATTTCATCTTTTAAAAACTCGGCTTTTTGATGGCCACGGATTGGGATCCAAAAGAGGAACTTATCAATTAATTAGGTGGATTGATTCAATAAATCCAGATATAATCCATCTTCATAATATTCATGGCTATTACCTTAATTATCCCATTCTATTTAAGTATTTAATTTCTAGAAAAATAAAAGTAAGGTGGACACTTCACGATTGTTGGGCATTTACAGGACATTGTTCACATTATGATTTTATTCAATGCAACAAATGGCAAACTGAGTGTTTTGAGTGTCAGCAAAAAAGAGAGTATCCTAAATCGTTATTTCTTGATAATTCTCAAAAAAATTATATTATAAAGAAAAAATTATTTTCTAGGCTTTATCAATGTGAAATTAGTATTCCTTCAAAATGGTTAAAAAATGAAGTAGAGAAATCTTTTTTTAAGATGTATCCAACAATCTTGCGATACAATACAATTGATAATAAAGTTTTCAATGGGAAACGTGGAGATTTTCGGGAACGCTATCAGTTACAAGATAAATTTCTCATTTTAGGTGTTGCTAGTGTATGGACTGAGCGCAAAGGCTTAAAATGTTTTTTTGAGTTGGTAACGAGATTAAGAGCGAACCAAAAAATAGTTTTGGTGGGATTGAGCAAAAAACAGATGAGAATTTTACCACAGAATATTATTGGAATTGAAAGAACTGAAAATATTACTCAATTGGCAGAAATTTATGCTGAGTCAGATGTTTTTTTTAATCCAACGTTAGAAGATAATTATCCTACTACAAATATAGAGGCGAAATCGAGTGGTATCCCTATTATAACATTTGATTCTGGTGGAAGTAAGGAAACGGTAGAAGACTATGAAAAAGGGTATGTTGTAAAAAAAGGAGATTTAAAAGAGGTTGTGGCAATAATTATAAATTTAGAAAGAAGTAAGAGTAACTTATAATATTAAAAAGGAGGTCATTAATGAAAATAGGGATAATAGGAACAGGTTATGTTGGACTTGTTCAAGGAGTAATGTTAGCAGATTTTGGTCATCAAGTTATCAATGTAGATATTAACGAAGAAAAGATAGAAGAGTTGAAAAAAGGAAATCCAGCGATACACGAGCCTGGTCTTTCGGATTATCTAAAGCGGAATTTGGAGTATAAAAGAATAGAATTTACCACAGATGTGGGCTATATGATTGAAAACTCAGATATTATTTTTATTGCAGTTGGAACACCTCCAAAAGAAGATGGAAGTGCTGATTTACAATATGTTTTGAGAGCGGCAAATGAAGTTTCGGAACATATAAATAATTATAAAGTAGTTGTCAACAAATCCACCGTACCAGTAGGAACTGCAAAAATGGTGACAGAGACAATCCGTCAAGGATTAGAGAAAAGAGGAGAGAGTTTTGAATTTGATGTCATTTCTAATCCAGAGTTTTTAAGAGAAGGTAAAGCGATACAAGATACACTCTATCCAGATAGAGTAGTAGTCGGGACAACATCAGAACGTGCAAGAGAAGTAATGAAAAAAGTCTATAATGTACTTTTTTTAAATAATGTTCCATTTATTTTTACCAATTGGGAAACTTCAGAGATGATTAAATATGCGGCAAATGCATTTTTAGCTGTAAAAATATCATTTATCAATGAGATGGCACTTTTGGCAGAAAAGGTAGGGGCTAATGTACAAGAAATAGCTCATGCGATGGGAAAAGATGGAAGAATATCTCCGAAGTTTTTACATGCGGGACCTGGGTACGGAGGAAGTTGCTTTCCCAAAGATACAAAAGCAATTGTAAATATTGCCAATAGCTATGGTGAAGAGTTTCAAGTAATAAAAGCAGCTATATCAGCAAATGAAAAGCAAAAGAAAAAGATGGTCGAGAAAATTATTAATGCTATGGGTTCTGTAAAAGGAAAAACGCTTGCAATTTTGGGACTTTCCTTTAAACCGGAAACAGATGATGTGCGTGATGCCCCTTCACTAGATATTATTTCTGGACTAGTGGAGGCAGGAGCAAAAATAAAAGCATACTGTCCAAAGGGAATCGAGGAGACAAAATGGCGTTTAGAGAAATTGAGTCACTCAATCACGTATTGTGAAAATGAATATGAAGCTGCGAATGAAACTGAAGCATTAATTTTGATGACAGAGTGGCATCAGTTTAGAGGAATGGATTTAGACAAAATAGTCTCGTCAATGCAGGATACATTTTTCTTTGATTTAAGAAATGTATATGCGAAAGACTTAGGGGTTCGAGAGTTATTTAAATATTATGGGGTAGGGATTTAAAAGTCAAATTAGTTGGAAGTGTTAAACGATGAATAAAATTTCAATTATTACAGCGTGCTACAATAGTGCGAAAACGATCACAGATACTTTTAATTCTATTTTGAAACAAAAGTACTACAATATTGAATATATTGTTATAGATGGTAGTTCGAAAGATGAAACAGTGAGTATTATACAAGAATATAGCTCGAAATTTTTAAATCGTGGAATAGAGTTTAAGTGGATATCGGAAAAAGATAGCGGTATATACGATGCTATGAATAAAGGAATAGCTTTAGCCACAGGCGAAGTTATAGGGATTATCAATTCGGATGATTACTATATGGAAAATAATATTCTAGAAGATATTATGACAAGGTTCTATGATGAAACGGTTGACGGAATCTATGGCAATATCATTTTTGTAGATAAAGAAGATAATAGCCGTATGGTCCGTATATGGAAGTCAAGCAAATATCAAAAAGGCTCATTTT
>JAPLKR010000040.1 GCA_026387965.1 Fusobacteriota bacterium
AAAATGACAAAAGATTGGCGACAAGCATATGATGAAAACATTCACTACCTTCAAGAAATTGGGGTTGCGAATTATTATCAGAAAATGGATAAAGAAGCGTTAGAAATTTTCAAAAAACTAAAACGTTTAGAGCCAACAGACGAGGATATCGTTGCGTTTTTAGGATTTCTATATTATGAAAATCAATTGTATTATGATGCAATTCGTGAACTAAATCATTCTCTTGATTTAAACCCAAGACAACCATTTGTGTATTTTATACTGGGTAATACCTATTCAAGAGTCGGCAATATTAAGCAAGCCGTTGAAAATTATGAATTCTCAATTTTTCTTGATTTAGATATTTACAACGCTCATATGGATTTTGCTAGAAAGTATGAAAGAATGGGACGTTTTGAAAGAGCTATTAAAGAGTATGAATATGCTCATGAAATTGATCCAAGAGATGAATATGTGCTTAGAAAAATTGCTGAGCTTTCAAAAGAAATCGAAAAGTAAGGGAAGTGAAATTTGAGTCCATTATTAATTACATTAGCAATCATTTTTATTGTATTAATGTTACTCGGGTTAGGAATAAACAGGAGCATAACCATCACGGTTTTGCTTTTTGTATTATATTTAGTTTTTAAATTTGTGATACATTTTTTTCCTTATATCGCGATTATCGTGGGTATTTGGATTGTGTGGAGTATTGTGACACGCAAATCTAGGCAGGAAAAAAGATCAAAACAGACTGGATTTTCAGGATTTGGCAGTAATGGCTTTCGATTTTATCAATTTGGTTCACACAGACAAAATAGTGAAGAGTATTCACAATTTTTTAACGAAGAATTTCTCAACGAATTTCTTAAACGTAATTTTGCAAGTGGGAATTTTAATTATAATCAAAATGGTCAGTCACAGTCTCAGCAGAGTGGGTATAACACGGGGTACAACAGTTATTTTACAAATCCAGCAGAGTCGTATAAGGTGTTAGGAATTTCAGAAAATGTTGACGATGATGAAGTGAAAAAAGCGTATAAGTCGCTAGCACGAAAATACCACCCAGATATGCACGCATCTAAGTCTGAAAGCGAAAAACAAGAAGCGGAAAAGCGATTTAAAGTGATAAATGATGCTTATATGAAGATAAAACAAGTAAGACCGAATCTAAACTAATGATAACAATCCTACGTTAACTTTGTGGGTTGATATAAATATTTACAAAATCAACAAGGAGGAAAGCAAATGGCTTGCAACAACTGTAAAGGCAATGCAACACAAAAAGAGCTTTTTGATAAGCTTGGAGCATTTATTGATGCATTACCAACTAAAGAGGGAGCTCTAATTACAGTGCTTCACAAAGCTCAAGGAATTTTTGGATACTTACCAAGAGAGGTTCAAGAGTATATCGCTTGTAAACTAGAAATTTCTTTAGCAAAAGTTTTTGGAGTAGTAACATTCTACACGTATTTCACTATGACTCCAAAAGGTAAATACCCAATTTCAGTATGCATGGGAACGGCTTGCTATGTAAGAGGTTCTGAAGCGGTTCTAGAAGATTTTAAACGTGAGCTTGGAATCGGAGTAGGAGAGACATCCGCAGATGGAATGTTCTCAATTGATGCATTACGTTGCGTTGGCGCATGTGGACTTGCACCTGTTGTATTAGTAGGTGAAAAGGTTTATGGAAAAGATGCGGCAAAAAAAGTAAAAGAGATTATCGCAGAATACAAAAAGTTAGGATAATTAATTCGTAGGAGGACGTTGTGAGTAAGAAAATCGCTACATACGAAAATTTAAAAAAAATGAATGAAGAATTTTCAAAAAAAATCGAAGTAAGAATTAAAAAGTGAACAAATTGCGCTATGACACAGGAGATTGTTTTAGAAATTAAAATTGGAGCAACTTCTTCAACTTCAAAGGCAAAGAAAAAAGCAAGTCAGGTAATAGAGCGCGTTGTTGAGACGTTAAAAGGTTCTAGTATTCAAGGTGTTGCTGTGTATGAGACACGCTTTGCATTTGGAGGTGACTCTGTCGCTTTAGAAATATCACTACCGAGTAAAGGGCAGGTGATTTTTAGAAATGTTACAGAAGAGTCGGCAAGCGAATTAGTAAAAAAGTATACTCAAAATATTAAAGAGATTGAAACAGTTATGAGCTCAGATGGGCAAAGCTGTTGCAGTTGTAATCATTAAAGGAGGCTATAGTGTCATTCGAAAAGCATATTTTGATTTGTGGAGGAACTGGGTGTCTTTCTTCAAATAGTGCTGAGATTGCTGAAAGCATGAAAGCAGCATTAAAAGAAAAAGGACTCGAAAAGAAAGTTCAAGTAGTATTAACGGGATGTTTTGGATTTTGTGAGAAAGGGCCGATTGTAAAAATCATGCCTGAAAATACCTTTTATGTAGAAGTAAAGGCAAGTGATGCGGCTCAAATCGTTGAGGAAGACATCATTAAAGGAAATAAAATTGAAAAACTTCTTTATATTGACCCTAAAACGAACAAAACAGTTCACGAGGGTGAAAAAATGGAGTTTTACCAAAAGCAACAACGTATTGCCCTTAGAAATTGTGGAATGATTGATCCAGAGTGTATTGAAGAAGCTATTGGAGCTAATGTATATATGGCTCTTGGAAAAGCGTTACACGAAATGACTCCAGAGACAGTTGTAAATGAAATTAAACTTTCTGGACTTAGAGGCCGTGGCGGCGGCGGATTCCCAACTGGAATGAAATGGGGATTTGCAGCAAAAAATCATGCAGATCAAAAGTATGTTGTATGTAATGCGGACGAAGGAGATCCTGGAGCATTTATGGATCGTTCGATTTTAGAAGGAGATCCGCACTCAATTGTTGAAGCTATGGCAATTTGTGGATATGCAATTGGTGCATCAATTGGACTGGTATATATTCGTGCAGAATATCCATTGGCTATTAAGCGTCTTGAAGGGGCTATTCATTCAGCAAGAGAGCATGGGCTGCTTGGAAAAAAAATTCTTGGCTCAAAGTTCAGCTTTGATATTGAGATTAAATATGGAGCGGGCGCATTCGTGTGTGGAGAAGAGACGGCTTTGATTCACTCAATGGAAGGCGACCGTGGCGAACCAACAAGCAAACCACCATTTCCAGCGGAAGCGGGTTTTTGGGGAAAACCAACTAATGTAAATAACGTTGAGACGTTTGCAAACATTGGTGCGATTCTTCTAAAAGGTGGAGAATGGTTCAAGAAAATTGGAACAGAAAAATCTAGCGGAACAAAAGTATTTGCTCTTGCCGGGAAAATCAATAACGTTGGACTTGTAGAAGTACCAATGGGAACGACACTAAGAGAAGTAATTTTTGAAATTGGTGGCGGAATTAAAAATGGTAAGAAATTTAAAGCAGTTCAAACAGGAGGGCCATCTGGTGGATGTCTAACTGAAGCTGATTTAGATACTCCAATTGATTTTGATAACTTGATTTTAAAAGGGTCAATGATGGGCTCAGGTGGAATGATCGTTCTAGATGAAGATAACTGTATGCCTGCCATTGCAAAATTCTACTTAGAATTTACTGTGGACGAATCTTGTGGAAAATGCACCCCTTGTCGTGTTGGAAACAAAAGACTTTATGAAATTTTGGAAAAAGTAACAAGTGGAAAAGCGACAATGGAAGATTTAACCACACTTAGAACTTTAGGAGAGACGATTAAAGATACTTCTCTATGTGGACTTGGACAAACAGCGCCAAACCCTATTCTTTCGACTGTTACGAAATTCTGGGATGAGTATGTTGCACATATTAAAGACAAAAAATGTCCAGCTGGTGTATGTACTGCACTACTTCAATACACAATTTCTCCAGAGAAATGTATTGGATGTACAGCGTGTGCTAGAGTGTGTCCTACTAAAGCAATAGAGGGTAAAGTAAAAGAGAAGCACATTATTATTCAAGAAAAATGTATCAAATGTGGTGCTTGTATGAGCGCATGTAAATTTGGTGCAATTACAAGAGGGTAAAATTCAAATAAGGAGTTTTTAACAAATGGAAATGATGAATGTTACAATAGATGGTAAAGTTGTTCAAGTTGCACCAGGTTCATCTATTTTAGATGCGGCTAAAGCAGCAGATATTAAAATCCCAACACTGTGTCACATGAATATTCCTGAGATGCATATGAATAATCAAGCAGCATCATGTAGACTATGTGTAGTAGAAGTTGATGGAAGAAGAAATCTTGCTCCAGCATGTACAACACCTGTAATGGCTAATATGATAATTCATACACACTCAGTAAGAGCTTTGAATGCAAGAAGAACAGTTCTTGAGCTAATGCTTTCAGATCATCCGAAAGATTGTCTTGCATGTGCAAAATCTGGGGAGTGTGAGCTTCAAGATTTGTCAGAAAAATTCGGAATTCGCCAAGTTAAATTTAAAGGTGTAGAGTCTAAATACAAACAAGATCATTCGCCATCAATTATTCGTGATATGGACAAATGTATTATGTGTAGACGTTGCGAAACAATGTGTAATAATGTTCAAGAAGTTGGTGTTTTAACGGGTGCGTACAGAGGATTTAATGCGGTAGTAGTTCCTGCATTTGAAGATCACTTAGAAGATTCAACATGTACATTCTGCGGACAATGTGTTGCAGTATGTCCAGTTGGGGCATTAACTGAACATGATTATACTTGGGATGTAGTGCAAGCACTTTCTGATCCTACAAAAACCGTTGTGGTTCAAACTGCACCAGCAGTAAGAGCGGCTCTTGGAGAGGAATTTGGACTGCCAGTAGGAACGTCAGTTACAGGGAAAATGGTTGCAGCACTTAGAAAAATAGGATTTGATAGAGTATTTGATACAGACTTCGCTGCGGATCTTACTATTATGGAAGAGGGTACTGAGTTCTTAGACAGACTGAACCGTCACCTTAAAGGGGATACAACCGTTAAACTTCCTATACTTACTTCATGTTGTCCAGCTTGGGTAAAATTCTTTGAACATCAATTCCCGG
>JAPLKR010000135.1 GCA_026387965.1 Fusobacteriota bacterium
CGAACATGTTAATGCTAAATTGAAAGTTTTCAAAATTTATAGTACACAATATCGCAATAGAAGAAAAGACTTTCTAAAACGCTTTAATATCGTTTGTGCTCTTGTTAATGCTGATATGGGGTTTTGAAGGAGGTCTAATGTTTGTATAAGGAGAAGAAAATGGTTACTATAATAATATTATTAATAATAATTGGATTAGCCGTTGGTATAATTTCGGGTTTTTTTGGAATCGGAGGAGGAGTTATTTCCATTCCATTTTTTGTCATTGTTTTTAATCATTTCAACCTTTTTCAGAATGGCACGTCAATACATTATGCACAAGGAACAACACTCGCAATGATGATATTTACATCGCTTGCAAGCATTTTAAAGCACAAACAAAGTGGAATTATTCTGTGGGATGTACTTAAAAAAATGCTTTTTTATGTCGCTATAGGTGTAATTATTGGGGGGATTTGTTCGACAACATTTCCTTCCAAAATCATTGAAATTGTTTTTTCTATCTACCTAGTGATTATGGGGGGGTATACTTTGCTTAATGTTTTTAAAGAGAAAGAACAAAAAACATTGCATGCAAATAAGAGTATTTGGGCTACTATAGGGACAATTGTGGGATTCAAGTCAGGCTTGCTTGGTATAGGTGGTGGCACAGTTATTATTCCCATTTTGCTTGCCATGCGCTATCCTGTTAAAAAAGTGGCAGGAACGAGCGCGGTGATTACATTCACTGTAAGTTGTGTGGGAACTTTAATTTACTTTGTGTCCGGAGGGATGCACGAGGGATGGTATCATTCATATTCTTTAGGATATATCTATTTTCCTGCATTGGTAGTGGTGACGCCGTTTTCATTCTGTGCGGCTAAATTAGGTGTTAAGTGGAATAAAAATTGTAGTCCCAAACTCTTAAAGATTTTATTTGCGGCAGTTTTGATTGCTTTAGGCATAAATATGTTTAGGTAAAGACTCTCTAGTATTTTTATAATGAAAATGATATAATTAAAAATAGATAAAATATTTTGGAGGTTACCAGTGAATTTAATACTTTTAGGAGCACCAGGTGCTGGAAAAGGAACTCAAGCACAATACTTGATTGATACGTACAAAATCCCACAAATTTCTACAGGCGATATGCTCAGAGAAGCTATCAAAAATCAAACAGCAATTGGAATGGAAGCTAAATCATTTATGGATAGAGGGGAACTTGTTCCGGATGTGGTTATTTTAGAAATAATTCGTGAGAGACTTCTTCAAGATGATTGTAAAAACGGGTATATTTTGGATGGATTTCCAAGAACCATTGCTCAAGCAGAGGGACTTGCAGAGATGTTAGAGGCACTTAATGCGACGATAGATAAAGTGATTTTGTTTGAAGTGTCAAATGATGTATTGATTGAAAGATTAACGGGTAGAAGAGTGTGTGGAAATTGCGGAGCAAGCTTTCACACGGTGTTTAATAAACCTGGCAAAGAAGGTATTTGTGATCGTTGCGGTAGCGCTTTGATTCAAAGAAAAGATGATAATTTAGAGACGGCAACCAATAGACTTTCGGTTTACGAAAATCAAACGGCACCCCTCATTCATTTTTATGAAAAAGCGGGAAAATTGGTTAAACTTGATGGAGATCAAGCTATAACTTTACTTCAAAAACAACTTTCTCATATTTTAGGAGCTTAACCAATGATTTGTTTAAAATCAAAAGAAGAAATTGAGAAACTTCACTTAGCGAATAAGATTGTAATGGATCTACATGCACATATTATACCTCAATATATTAAACCAGGTGTTACAACAAAAGAGCTTGATAGAATAGCTGAAGAGTATATTCGGTCATGTGGGGCTCTTCCGGCGTTTAAAGGATATCATGGATTTCCGGCAACATTATGTACGTCGCTTAATGCGGAAGTAGTGCACGGTATTCCCAATCAAAGAATTAAGCTTCGAGAGGGAGATATTATTGGAATTGATGTTGGCGCAAAGCTTGACGGATATTTTGGTGATGGTGCTAAAACGTATGCAGTAGGACGAATTGATAAAAATGCTCAAAAGTTAATTGATGTAACAAGAGAAGCGCTATATAAAGCGATTGACGTGGCTAAAGTGGGGAACACCATAGGTGATATTGGCTATGCGATTCAAAGTTACGTTGAGGGATTTGGCTTTTCTGTAGTCAGAGATTACTGTGGACATGGAATCGGAAAAAATCTTCATGAGGATCCACAAATTCCTAATTATGGAAAATCTGGCAGTGCAGAAAAAATCGTTGAAGGAATGGTTCTAGCTATTGAACCTATGATCAATGAAGGAACATTTAATGTTAAGGTATTAAAAGATAAATGGACAGTTGTGACACTTGATTCGAAGCGTTCAGCACATTTTGAACACTCCATCGCTATTGTGGATGGGAAAGCAAAAATACTTGGATTAGAATAATTTAAAGGAGTGCTTAGGCGCTCTTTTTATTTTGGTAAAGAGAGGTGCTTTTTTTTAGATAAAGACAATTTAGTAGTAAAAAAGTAGATTGTTAAGAGGTGCGATGATGAGAAAGAAGTGATTTACACGAAATGAAGGAATCCCATTATTTATAGGGGATTACAAACAAATTAAAAAATAAAGATAGCGGGTTGAGAGTTTTATTAACAAAATACTGTTGACATGGAGCTTGAATCATGGTATAATTATTAATGTATTGCGGGAGTAGCTCAGTTGGTAGAGCGTCAGCCTTCCAAGCTGAATGTCGCGAGTTCGACCCTCGTCTCCCGCTCCAGTGGGTCATTAGCTCAGTTGGTAGAGCACACGACTTTTAATCGTGTTGTCGCAGGTTCGATCCCCGCATGACCCACCATTTGACTAGGTTATATTTTTTACGAGAGAGAGTGCTACGCACTCTCTCTTTTGCAAATTAAAGGAGGTTAGATGGCATTAAGTGCAAGTGAAAAGATTTTTATAGCATTAGAACCAAAGGTGAATGAGTTAGGGTATGAATTGGTAGATACTGTGTATGTAAAAGAGAATCAAAACATCGTAGTAAGAGTATTTATTGATTTTCTAGAGCCAAGAGAAGAAGCGGTAGGATTAGAAGATTGTGAAATTGTAAGTCGTTCAATTGGCGATATTATTGATTTGCTTTATGATGTGAAATATTTTTTAGAAGTATCGTCACCTGGACTTGAGCGCGTGTTAAAAAAAGAGAAAGATTTCATACGTTTTATAGGTCGCGAGGCTGAAATAAAACTTTATAATAAATTAAATGATAAAAAAAGTTACACAGGTGTCATTAAAAATTTCGAGCAAAATATGTTGACGTTGAAATGCGATACAGAAGAAGTCGAAATTGAACACGATAAAATTGCAAAAGCAAATCTTGTGTTTCACTTTTAATTAGCGGAGGATTTCATGAAAGGTAAAAATTTAAAAGAGTTTATAGAAGCTTTGGAGATGTTAGAGAGAGAAAAGGGGATAAAAAAAGCTCAGATGGTAGAAACTATTAGAGCTGCAATTCAAGCCGCTTATAGAAAAAACAATGGTGAGGAGAGCGAAGGAATTGTTGAAATTGACGAAGAAAGCGGCGATATGCGCCTTTATGTTGAAAAAACAGTTGTTGCAATCGTAGAGGATACGAATACTCAAATTGCTTTAGAGGAAGCCCAAAGTATTAGAAAAAGCTATAAATTGGGACAAATAATTAAAGTAGAAATAGATTGCGGCGGATTTAAGAGAACTGCAATACAAAATGCCAAACAAATTATTATCCAAAAAGTACGCGAAGTTGAAAAAGAGAATACTTTCAATAAGTTAAAAGAGAGCGAAGATAAACTTGTTAATGGAATGATTCGAAGGATTGATGATAACAATAATGCGTATATTGAACTTAATGGAGTAGAAGTGTTTCTAGCTGCATCAGAGCAGCTACCTACGGACCAACTCTATGTAGGGGACAGAGTAAAGGTGTATGTGTCAAATGTACAAGAGTCGACAAAATTTCCCAAAGTATTAATTTCTAGAAAAAATGAAGGGTTTTTGAGAAAACTATTTGAACAAGAAATTCCTGAAATTTCAGAAGGATTTGTCGAGATAAAATCTATTGCACGAGAAGCAGGAAGTCGCTCAAAAGTGGCAATATATGCAGCGGATGAAAATATTGATTTGATTGGTGTGTGTATTGGTAATCGCGGAGTTAGAATTAAAAATATTCTCGACGAAATTGGTGATGAGAAAATTGATTTGATCGTATATAGCTCGGATGTTAAAGAGTATGTACAAAATGCTCTTAATCCTGCTAAAGTGGAGCATATCGATATGCTTGAAGAAAAAATGTCACGTGTTTATGTTCCTCAAGAGCAGTTTTCTTTAGCCATTGGAAAAAGCGGTCAAAATGCAAGGCTTGCAGCAAGACTTACAGGCATAAAAATTGATATTAAAATAATGGAATAAACTGTGAAAATAGAGAGAAGTTGTGTGATTTGTAGAAAAAAAGATGAAAAATCAAATTTAGTGCGAATGACAAAAAATGATAATGAAGTACAATTGGATTTTGAACAACGCAGTGATGGTAGAGGGTTTTATGTGTGTAAGACACCAGAGTGTATCGCCCGATTGGCCAAACATAAAAAATATGCAATTAAACAGGAGATGGCGGAAGAGATATTGAAAAATATGCGTAGCACTCCAAATAAACTATAAGGAGGTGTGGGTGACTATGAGTAAAAAACGTGTATATGAGCTAGCTAAAGAGTATAATGTCGGCAGCAAGGAATTCGTTGAAAAGCTACATGAAATAGGACTAGATGTAAAATCACATATGTCTGCGATGGAAGATACAGATGTGACAAAAGTTAAAGCTCATTTTGAAGGGAAAAAACCACAGGAGAGTAAAGCAAAAGAGCCTGTGGCCCCAAGTGAGAATAAAGGTGAAAATGCCACTGCTTCAAAAGCAGAGGTACCACCGCAATCTAAAAAACAAAGCCTTTCGGGCGAAGAAATAATGGCAATGCTTAGACAAGAGAAGCGTCAAGAACGTTACGCTTCGAATCAAAGTAACAGTACAAATGAAAATAAGATGGGAAGTAATATGTCCGACAACAAAAAAAATGAAACTGAAGAAAAAAGTATCGAACCAAGTCAAGAGGCACCAAAGCCTTATGTAAAGCGCGAGCATGATCCAAATGCACCAAGACCACCGTATGACCCCAACAAACCAAGACCACCGTATGACCCCAATAAGCCAAGAGCGCCATACGATCCAAATAGACCGAGACCGGTGTATGACCCAAACAAACCAAGACCACCGTATGACCCAAACAAACCAAGAGCGCCATACGATCCAAACAGACCAAGACCGGCGTATGATCCAAATGCACCGAGACCGGTGTATGACCCAAACAAACCAAGACCACCGTACGATCCAAATAGACCAAGACCGGCGTATGATCCAAATGCACCGAGACCGGTGTATGACCCAAACAAACCAAGAGCGCCATACGATCCAAATAGACCAAGACCGGTGTATGACCCAAACAAACCAAGAC
Organism: Fusobacteriota bacterium; assembly: GCA_026387965.1. Classification (GTDB taxonomy): domain Bacteria; phylum Fusobacteriota; class Fusobacteriia; order JAPLKR01; family JAPLKR01; genus JAPLKR01. The sequence goes on from JAPLKR010000135.1 coordinate 5,526, forward strand.
CACCATATGATCCCAATAGACCAGCATATAATAGTGGCGGATTTGGAAAAGATAAAGATGGCGGAGATAGACCAAATTTTCAAAGAAAACCAGTCGGAAAATTTGAAAACAAAAATGCTTCAGATGAAAAAGTTGATGTTAAAAGCGTAATGAAGGAAGTTCGAATTACTCAAACCGACAAGAAGAATCAAGCGACTAAAAAAATTGATAAACTTGATAAATTTGAAGAGAAACAAAAAGGTAAAAAACATGATAAGCAAGTGAAACATCTAGATGTTAGAACGGATGTTGTTGAAGAGAAAAAAGAGGATGAGATAAAAAATATCGTCCTTACAAGACCAGAAATAAGTGTTGGTGAATTTGCAGAAAAACTAAAAGTAAAACCAAGCGAAATCATTAAGAAACTCTTCCTTCAAGGGCATATGTTGACAATCAACAGTGTTATTAATCTAGAACTAGCTGAAGAGTTAGCACTTGGATATAATGCGCTTATTGAAGTAAGAGATGATTCGCAACCAAAACTTTCAATTGGAGAAAGATTTGCATTAGAGGTTGAAGATAGAGAAGAAAACGTTGTAGAGAGAGCCCCTATTATCACAATTATGGGACATGTTGATCACGGAAAAACATCTCTTCTTGATGCATTTCGTCAAACGCAAGTAGCTGAAGGCGAAACAGGTGGAATTACTCAAAAAATTGGAGCTTATCAAGTTAAACATGAAGGTAAAAAGATTACATTTATTGATACTCCAGGTCATGAAGCATTTACTGAAATGCGTGCACGGGGAGCAGCGATTACCGACATTGCAATACTTATCGTAGCAGCAGATGATGGGGTTAAGCCACAAACGATTGAGGCCATTGCTCATGCAAAAGATGCAAAAGTACCAATTATTGTAGCTGTAAATAAAATTGACAAACCTGGCGCAGATGCTTCAAGGGTAAAACAACAGCTTCTGGAGCATGAATTAGTACCGGTTGAGTATGGAGGAGATGTGGAGTTTGTTGAAGTATCGGCAAAAAAACGTCTAAACCTTGACACTCTACTCGAGACAATTCTTTTAACAGCAGAGATATTAGATCTAAAATCAGACCCTAAAAAGCGTGCTAAAGGAACAGTTTTAGAATCAAGACTAGATCCGCAACTTGGCGCGATTGTTGACCTTATTGTAACTGAAGGAACTCTTAGAATTGGTGATATCATCTTAGCGGACAAAAATCACGGTAGAGTTAAAATAATGATCAATGATAAAGGTGACAGAATTGAGTCGGCTATTCCAGGACAGCCTGTTGAAATAGTTGGATTTAATACAGTTCCAAATGCAGGAGATATTCTATATGTATTAAAAAAAGATAAAGATGCTAAGCGCATTATCAATGAGATTGATAAAGTTGAAAAATTAAGTTCTTCAAGACTTATGAGCCATATGACACTAGATATGCTTTCTCAAAAATTAGATGACCAAAAACTTAAAGAGTTAAAACTTATTATTAAAGGAGATTCAAGAGGAAGCGTTGAAGCTCTGAAAGAATCCCTTCTGAAGCTTTCTAATGAAGAAGTAAAAGTAATTATTGTACATGCAACGCCAGGCGCCATCACAGAAGGTGACGTGACACTAGCGGAGGCTTCAGGAGCAATTATTATTGGATTCCATGTTCGCCCAAGCTTAAAAGCTAAAAACATGGCAGAAGCGCGTGGGGTTGAAATTAGAACCTATGGTGTTATTTATCATATTACAGAAGAGATTGAAAGTGCTATTAAAGGAATGCTTACTCCAAAATACAAAGAGGTTTATTTAGGGCAAGCGGATGTTAAAGAAGCATTTAAAATTACCAATGTTGGAATGGTTGCTGGATGTATCGTAACCGATGGTAAAATACTTAAAACGGCCAAAGTAAGAGTGCTTCGTGATGGGGTGGTAATACATACCGGAGATATGGTTTCACTGAAGCGTTTCAAAGATGATGTAAAAGATGTTAGTACAACACAAGAGTGTGGAATTACTGTTCAAGATTATAATGATATTAAATCGGGAGACGTTATTGAGGCATTTGAAGAGATTGAAATAAAGCAGTAGAATCTAGGAGCGGAAATGAAAAAATTCAGAAAAGAACAGATTGAAAAAGAGATTCAACGTGTACTTGGAAAGGCTTTTTTAGAGGATATTAAACTTGAGGAACTAAAATCAGGCTTTGTTTCAATTACTTTTGTAAAGTTAGATAATGAAGGTAGTTATACCGATGTATATGTGAGCGTTCTCAGTAAAGATCCATTTAATAAGTCTGTTATGGAAGCAGCATTGAAATCTAAAGAAAAAATGTTAAGGAAAGCGCTATCAGATAACATACCATTAAGACATACTCCAGTAGTAAGAGTGCATTTAGATACCGGCATAGAAGAGGGTGTAAGAATTTCAAATTTGATACAGTCTCTAAATAAATAGCATGGAGTTAAAATGATTTGGACATTTCAAAAAATCAATAAAATAGTGATAGGAAAACTAAATGGGACATATAAGTTATTAAAACCTATTTTAGTCATTTTGATTAATAGAGGATACATAGATAAACGAAGCATTGCTTCGTTTATCTATGTTTCTTATAATCAATTGCATTCGCCTTGGCTTTTTGAGACAATGAAATCAGCAGTAGATTTGCTTTTGAAACATAAAGAAAACAAAATACTTATTTATGGAGATTCAGATGTAGATGGGATTACTGCGACCGCTTTTTTAACCAAAGTGCTAAATGATGTTGGGTTTAATGTGGAGTATTATATCCCAACCCGATCGTATGAGGAGTATGGTCTTACTAAAGAGTATATAGACACAATCAAAAAGTCCAATGTCCAACTTATCATCACGGTGGATACAGGAATCAATTCAATAGAAGAAATAGAATATGCAAGAGAATGCGGTGTCGAGGTTATTGTAACGGATCATCATCGTATTGTAACCGAACAAGAAGAGCCCTTTCTTATGATAAATCCAAAAGTAAGCGAGACTTATCCATTTAATGATTTAAGTGGAGTTGGTGTAGCTTTTAAATTTGCTCAGGGTGTATATGATTATCTTGGTGTAAAGCCTGAAGGACTTTATCGATATATTGATTTAGTTATGCTTGGAACAATTGCTGATGTCGTTTCGCTCGAGTCAGAAAATAGAGTTATTGTTAGAAAAGGATTAGAGCAAATCAAAAAAAGTGAGTTTAGAGGACTTAGGTATTTACTCAACTATTTAAAACTAAATCACAAAGAGCTTACGACGGCGGATATCAGTTTTTATGTAGCTCCACTTATTAATGCTTTAGGAAGAACAGGGAAAGCTATGTTAGCAGTAGACTTTCTCCTAGAAAAAAGTGATTCAAGACTTTTCCAAATCATTGAAGAGATGAAAGAGGCAAATCTTAAAAGACGCCATATAGAAAAGCACACCTATGACGAGATTCTAAAAAGTAAAGAATTTGAAAGGTATGCAAACAAGCAATATATATTTTTAAAAAGTGCTTTATGGAATCCTTGTATTTTAGGAGTACTCGCCTCGAAACTGTCATTAAAATACAAAAAACCAGTAATGTTAATAACAGTTCGCAACAGTTTTGCGAAAGCTTCGTGTCGAAGTGTTGAAGGAATTAATATTTTTGATACGCTTTCATCTGCAAAAGATGAGTTTATTCGCTTTGGAGGGCATAATTTAGCAGCAGGATTTGTTTCTATAGTAGAAAAATTGCCAATAATTGAAGAAAAAATTGCAAAATCGCTCGAAAATTGTTATTATAAGAGTGTAGTTGAAGAACTTATCATTGATACTGAACTTCAGTTTAAAGAATTATCGCCAACATTTATGAGACAATTGGGTAAACTATTACCTTTTCCAAATGGGAACAAATCACCTCTTTTTTTTACGAAAGATGTAAATTTATATAATATTTACTATTTTGGTCAAAAAAAGCAGCATTTTACAGCCACTGTGAAACAAGGGCCACATGTGTATTCAGCGACTGGCTTTAATTTAGGTGAAAGGCTTCAAGGGTATAAAGATAATATAACATACGATATTATTTAT
>JAPLKR010000124.1 GCA_026387965.1 Fusobacteriota bacterium
CTTCTTCTCCAAATTGAGAATTACCTTGCCTTCCATATATAAGCAAACTTTCGTTTTGCATTTGTAAAGGGTATTGAATATCGCTCTCTTCTGAAGAGTCTGATCTTGCAGAAAATTGCGATTCCTCCGCCGCTAAGCTAACTACCCCTAAAAGCACATACATAATTAAAGTGGTATACATAATATGTCCTCTGTACTGATTAATTTCCATTTATAACCGAGGGATCTTAAAAATTGATCCACTTCCTCTTTTAACACACCGCATTGTTGCATATTTATTTCATTATACTCCATTAGGATGATCGGCATATTCTTTCTAATTAATTTTTCCGCTCCTTTTAGAATAGCTAATTCACTCCCTTCTGTATACTCTTCGTGAATCAAAATTTTGATTCACAAATTTTTTCCTTAGCTGCATAATCGTGGCATGAATTTTTTGACTGAACAAGAACGAGACCAACTTAAACTTCAGCACAGACGCGAACGTGATGGGAGAGTACGTGATCGAATTAAAGCCGTGCTTCTCCATGATGAAGGGTGGTCACCTAAAGAGATTGCAAGAGTTTTATTGATTTCAGATGAAGCTGTCCGTAATCACATCGATGAGTATAAAGCCTCAAAAAAGTTAAAGCCAGAGAGCGGCGGATCTACGGAAAAGCTTTCTACATCTCAGTCTGAACAATTAGAAGCTCATCTCCATATGTACACATACCTTTATGTTAAAGACATTGTAGCTTACGTTGAAGTAACTTTTGGTGTTTTCTACACAGTCCATGGCATGAGAAATTGGTTAAAGAGGCACAGTTTTTCTTACAAAAAACCTGCAATCGTACCAGGTAAAGCCAATAAGGAAGATCAGCAAAATTGGATAACTGCATATGAAGCACTTCAAAAAACGCTTTCAGCGGACGACACTATCTGCTTTATGGACGGCGTGCATCCGACGCATAACGTGCAACCTGCCTATGGTTGGATTAAAAAAGGTGTGCGCAAAGAGATTCCAGCAAACACGGGACGTTCAAGACTTAATCTTTCTGGAATTATTGATGTTGTTAGTCATAAAATTGTGATTCAAGAAGATAAAACGCTGAATGCCGAATCCACGATTGGTTTTTTTCAAAAAATCGAGAACGCGTATCCTACAAAGCAAAAGATACATATATTTTGTGATAATGCGTCATATTATCGGAATCGCGCGGTGAAACAATATCTAGAAACCTCAAAGATTTGTTTACATTTTTTGCCACCCTATAGTCCGAATCTGAATCCGATAGAACGACTCTGGAAATGGATGAAAGAGCGAGTGATATACAACACGTATTATGAACATTTTGAAGAGTTTAAAAATGCTATCTTCGGATTCTTTACAGTCCTAGCAACAGCTACACCGGAATCAATTTTAGGACAATCACTAAGAAGACGTGTGAGAGATAAATTTAGTCCAATCGGTGCACCTGCTACCAACTTTTGAAGTTGTTTCAGTATATTGTTTATCGAAGGCGTGAAGATGAAGTATTAGAAGCTCCTCATCCCGAAGTTTTTGCCCGTTGCTATCAAATTTTAAATGAAAATCTACCTATTGCACTTGTTCATCGGGGCAGGGCTATCGAATGTGCGGAACGTTATACACGAATCCAGAAACTAGTAAAAGAGATAGACCCTACTTTAGGTGTAGCTTTTGTCCCTAAAACACTTTATGAACTCGGGCTTATTAAAAAGCTGATCAAAGAAGATCTTATAAATGGTGCGCTTTGTCCCAAACACATCTTTAATGCAGGTAAAGTAAGAAGAGCGTGGATGATGAGGCATCTAACTTCGAAAAGAGAGTGTTTGCATTTATTGCCTTGGGTAGGTGATAGGGTTGAAATAATTTCAGAAATGGTAAGCGTAGCTTATCGATTAAATAATGCATTTATAAAAAAATTATCTGTATCTTCATTAGGTTTTAGCTTTCCTGAATTGCTTACAATGGTTAATAAAAAGATTACGTTTTTGGAAAATTATTATAGAGAAAGGGGTGCAGATTCTTTGATTCATAAAGATAAAGATAGAGTCTATGAAGCTTTTTTAGAAGGTCCCACTATTAGTTT